>NZ_JBVHLU010000033.1:0-103587 GCF_055558835.1 Embleya sp. NPDC025285 | reverse complement strand
CCACACCACGCAATCCAGCCCGCTGGCGCCGCCGTTTCGTGGAACCCCCCCCCCCCCGCGGCCGGGAACGATGGCGGTGCCCGGGTCGATGCTTGACAGGGGTTGCGCCGGCGGGTCGAATGTCTTTAGCGAACGTTCAGTAACCTTGGGGTCCGGTACACCTCACCGGCGGCGGGCGGCGGAACCGCGTGGGGCGGCGCCGGTCGGCCGCCGGGTGTGGCCCGGCCGGGCCCGCCGGTCCGTCGGTTCCGCCAGTCCTGAAGGAGACGAAACCCCATGACCACAGCCGTCATCGTCGACGCCGTACGCACCGCGTCCGGCAAGGGCAAGCCCGGCGGCGCGCTGTCCGGCACCCACCCGGTCGACCTGCTCGCACACACGCTGCGCGCGCTGGTCGAGCGCAACGGGCTCGACCCCGCGTCGGTCGAGGACGTGATCGCGGGCTGTGTGTCCCAGGCCGGCGACCAGTCGCTGAACATCGCCCGCAACGCGGTGCTCGCCGCCGGATTCCCGGAGAGCGTGCCCGCGACGACCGTGGACCGGCAGTGCGGATCCAGCCAACAGGCCGCGCACTTCGCCGCGCAGGGCGTGATCGCCGGCGCGTACGACATCGTGATCGCGGGCGGCGTCGAATCGATGAGCCGGGTGCCGATGGGCTTCGCCGCGCGCGGGGGCGACCCGTTCGGCGAACTGCTCGGCAAGCGCTACCCGCAGGGGTTGATCCCGCAGGGCTATTCGGCCGAACTCATCGCGGCCCGATGGAACCTGGACCGCGAGACGCTGGACCGGTTCTCCGCACGCTCGCACCGGCTCGCCGCACGGGCCGGCGCGGAGGGCGCGTTCGACCGGGAGATCGTGCCGATCACCCTCGACGGCGGTGAGCACCGGGTGGACGAGACGGTGCGTCCCGCGACCACCGAGGAGGGGCTGGCCGGACTCAAGCCCGCGTTCGTGGACGAGGGCATGGGCGCGCGCTTCCCGGAGATCGACTGGCGGATCACCCCGGGCAACTCGTCGCCGCTCACCGACGGCGCCTCCGCCGCGCTGATCATGAGCGAGGAACGGGCGACCGCGCTCGGCCTGACCCCGCGGGCCCGCTTCCACGCGTTCGCGGTGACCGGCGACGACCCGCTGTTGATGCTCACCGGGGTCATCCCGGCCACCCGCAAGGTGCTCGAACGGGCCGGGCTGGGCATCGACGACATCGACGCGTTCGAGGTCAACGAGGCGTTCGCGCCGGTGCCGTTGGCGTGGGCGGCGGACGTGGGCGCCGACTTGGAGAAGGTGAACGTGCGCGGCGGCGCGATCGCGATCGGCCACCCGCTCGGCGCGTCCGGCGGGCGGTTGCTGAGCACGCTGCTGGGCGTGCTGGAGTCCACGGGTGGCCGGTACGGCCTCCAGACGATGTGCGAGGGCGGCGGGATGGCCAACGCGATGATCATCGAACGCCTGTGAGCTCGCGGATCCACCGCACCCGGGCCGCGTGATCGCGGTTCGCACCCGATTTCCCGTCCGTCTTCCCGTTGTTGCTCGACCCCGCACTTGACTGTTACGGAGACACATACATGCGCATCGAAGGCACCACCGCCCTGGTCACCGGCGGCGCCTCGGGCCTGGGCCTGGCCACCGCCGAACTGCTCGTCGCGAAGGGCGCCTCGGTCGTACTCTTCGACCTGCCCTCCTCGCAGGGCAAGGGAGTTGCCGAACTGCTGGGCGAGCGAGCCGTGTTCGTGCCCGGCGACGTGACTCGAGAGGACGACGTACGGGCCGCGGTGGAGGTGGCCGACGCGGACGGCAGGTTGGCCATCACGGTCAACTGCGCGGGCGTGGCCGACGCGGCGCGGACGGTGGGCCGCAAGGGCGCCTTCCCGCTGGACGTGTTCGCGCGGGTGGTCAACGTCAACCTGATCGGCACCTTCAACGTGCTGCGGTTGGCCGCGGAGCGGATGGTCGGGCACGATCCGGTGGACGGCGAGCGCGGCGTGATCGTGAACACCGCGTCGGTCGCGGCGTTCGACGGGCAGATCGGGCAGGCCGCGTACAGCGCGTCCAAGGGCGGGATCGCGGCGATGACGCTGCCGATCGCGCGGGACCTGGCGGGGTTGGCGGTGCGGGTGATGACGATCGCGCCCGGCCTGTTCGAGACGCCGCTGCTCGGGTCGTTGCCGGAGGCCGCGCGGGCGTCCCTCGGGGCGCAGGTGCCGCATCCGAGCCGGTTGGGGCGGCCGGCGGAGTACGCGTCGCTGGTCGCGCACATCGTGGAGAACCAGATGCTCAACGGCGAGGTGATTCGGTTGGACGGGGCGATCAGGATGGCGCCGAAGTAGGCGCTGGGCGCTGGGCCTTTTGGCCTCAAACGCTGGCCGGGCTGGGTTACCCGGCCTCCGGCCGAGGTGGCCTCAAGCGCCGGCCGGGCTGGGTTTTGGTTCGGTCGGCGTTTGGTGTGGGGTGTGGGTCGGGGTGGCCTCAAGCGCCGGCCGGGCTGGATTTTCGGTTCGGGCGGTGCTGGGCGTTGGTGTGGGTTGGGGTGGCCTCAAGCGCCGGCCGGGCTGGGTTTTCGGTTCGGGCGGTGCTGGGCGTTGGTGTGGGTTGGGGTGGCCTCAAGCGCCGGACGGGCTGGGGTTTGGTTCGGGTGGCGCTTGGTGTCGGGTGTGGGTTGGGTGGCCTCAAGCGCCGGACGGGGTGAGTTTGGCTCGGGCGGTGCTGGGCGTTGGTGTTGGTTGGGGTGGCCTCAAGTGCCGGGTGGGCTGGGTTTTGGGGTGTGGCCGACTGTGGCCAAGGAGATTTGCACGTAGCGGTCGGCGATCTGGGATGGGGTCAAGGGGCCCGTGGAGCGGTACCAGTCGGCGACGGCCTGGCAGCAGGTGAGGACGGCGCGGCCGGCGTCGACGGGGTACGGCGTGCTGAACTCGCCCAGTGCGACGCCGTCGCGGACCGCGTCGTGCATCAGGGCCTCGAGTTCGTCGCGCATCGCGACGTAGCGGGCGCGGTTGTCGGGTTCGAGGCTGCGCATCTCGGTGTCCAGGAAGGCCAGCGGCGCGCGGTTGGCCATGTACAGCACGATGCACTCGACCAGTGCGGCGAACCGCGCGGTGGGCGCGTCGTCCGCCTCGGCGAGTGCGCCCCGGCAGCGGCCGAGCGCGGCGTTCATCGAGCCGATCAGCAGCTCGACCAGCAACGCCTGTTTGTTCTGGTAGTGGTAATACAGCGCCGGCACCGTCACACCGACGCGGCGCGCGATGTCGCGCACCGTCGTGCCGTGATACCCGTGCTCGTCGAACGCGGCCAGCGAAGCGGCCAGGATCGGCGGCAGCAGCAGCGGATCGTACGCGCGCCAGTCGGTGTGGCCGTCGGCGCGCAGATCGGCCGCGAGTGGCTCCGCCATGGGGTCCGGCTCCTGATTCCGCGCACGGGCTCCGGCCATTCCGGGGCGCATCGTCTTGGTTGTGGACATTCTAACGATCGCTCGCTAGGTATCCACGGGCCGGCCGCGCGAACGCGGGCCCGGCGGTCGCGTGGGTCGGGAGTGGTCAGCCGCCGATCTGCTGGAGCGTTTTGACCAGTTCGGCGAAGCCGATGCCGACCTCGTCGAGGACGCGCAGGAGGGCCGGCGGCGGGTCGCCGATCTGGCGGTTGAGCGGGCCGACCCGGCCCGGGACGCTCGCCAGGTCGCCGCCCCGGAAGCGCGACTCGGGGTCGGCCGGGGGACGTATCTGATAGCTGCGCCAGTTCCGCGCGGGCCAGTTGAGCAGCGTCAGGTCGGGCGCGTCCCAGGCCATGAAGGCCCAGCGGCGTTCGTTCCCGGCCTGGATCAGCACCGCCTCGCCGTACTGCGCCAGACGCGTCGCGGCCACCGCCGCGATCGGGACCGGATTGCCGAACGAGCCGGTGATCCGCCAGATCCCATCCTCGATGCCGGCGACCCAGCCGTGGGCGGCGAACTCCTCGATCGCGTCGGCGTACGGACTGTCCTCGACCGGGAGGGCCGGGATCGGTTCGAGGTCGGTGTGTGTGGGGACGTGCGGGGCGGACGTCACAGCGGACGCGGCGGGGGCGACGGGTGAGGGAGCCGGCCCGGGCGACGGAGCCGTAGCCGGAGTCGGGGTCGGTGTGGGCGGGCGCGGTGTGGGCGTGGCCTGTGGTGCGGCCGTGGCCTCGACCGGGCGCGGCGCGACCACGGCGGTCGACGCGGCGGGCCGCGGCGTCGACGGCGTAGGCTCCGGGCGCGGGGTGAGCCGTGTCTCGCTCGGTCGCGCGGCGGCGGCCGGGCTGTACGCGAACACCACCGCGGAGTGCAGCACGCTGCCGTCGGCGCGCGTGACACTGCCCCGTACCGCCGGACCCAGACCGGCCGCGGGCGGGAAGCCGGCGCTCGTCGCACCGGTCGCGATGGTGCCCAACTCCCGCCAGGAGCCCGGCGATCCGTCGGCGGAGGTGCTCACCGTGACCGGCTCGCGGGCGGCCTCGGACAGCACCACCCGCAGTCCCGCGCCGTCCGCTTGGGCCCCGAGCAGGACGAGTTCGGCACCGGCCGCGACGCCGCGCAGCGCGTCCAGGCCGGCGGGCGAGGTGGCGCGCCCACCGCCGAGCGGCAGCAGGTCGGTGCCGACCGTGCGTACCGCGAGGTCGAGACCGCCGCCGCCGGCCGCGGTGTCCGCGAACGCGGTCCGGGTCAGGTCGGCGTTGCCGGTCAGCGCGAACCAGTGCTCGCCGATCCGCCACTGCGCGAACCGGCCGTGCGCCGGCCGCTGTTCGGGCAGTACGAGCACATCGGCCGGGCGGCCGGCGAGCGCGGAGCGCAGCAGCGTGCCGGTGTAGCCGGACCAGTTCTCGTGCACGCCCACCCGCACCCGCGCCGGGGACAGCCGCGCGATCAGCTCGCGCAGCGTGTCGCCCGTCGTGTCGACGGCCGGCGCGTACACGTGCAGCTCCTCGACCGGACCGGCCGGCACCTGGGCCAGCAGTGAACGGTCCAGGTTGTCCAGCAGCCGGGCCTCGGGACCGGGCGTCTCGTCCGCCATGATGTGTCGCTCGGTCAGCAACCCGGCGATCTCGCGCAGGTACTCGCCGGCCCACGGGGCCATCGTGACGCCGTCCAGGTCGGGCAGCTTGTCCAGCCAGTCGGCCACGTCGGCGAGCAGCGCGTTGGACGCGTCCTGCTCGGTCTCGACCACCGTCCACAACCGGTCGTCGGCCCAGCCGGGCAGCGCGGGGGTGCCGCCGCCGATCGCGATCCGGCACGCGTGCTCGCCGAGCAGCACCACCAGCTTGGCGCGCAGGCCACCGGGACAGACGGTGGGCGCGTAGAGGTAGTCACGGCCGGCGCCGCGCACCTCGACCGGGTCGTGTGTCTCCTGCGCGGCGTCCCCCAGGATCGCGACGCGCGCGGAGAGGTCGCGGGCGAGCGGTACGGCCACGCGCTCCAGGTACGGCAGGTCGACGCCCAGGCCGATGAACAGGGCCTCGTGCAGGGCGGCGCCGTCGGCGCGCTCGTGCCATTCCCGCAGGAGCGTGACGGGGGATGCGGATCGGGTGTGCTGCGACGCGGTCATATGTCGATGTCCAAGGTCGTTCGTCCCGAGGGGATGGCGTGCGGGTGCGGCTCGCGGATGCGGTCGGTGGAGCCTTCGACACGATTCCGATGGTAGGCCCGGTCGCGCGTCGTCGGCGGAGGACCGGCAACCGAACGGGCGCGCCCCGGAACAGCGCCGGTCGGCGTGCGGGCCGCGCGGGTCATCCGAAACCACCTTCCTCGTCGCGAGGATCATCGCAGGAGTCGGCGGCGGCAATGGCAAAGGCCCCACGTCGTGGGCACCATCCGGGGCCGGAGCACCCCCGTGTCCTTATCGCCGACTCGGCTCCCTGAGATATTAGTCCCCTCGGGCAAGCGTGAAGTCGGCCGCGTCGAGGGTGGTGTGCGGGCCGGGCGCGTTCCTCGATCCGGTCGACCCGCCGGTTTGCCGATCCTCGCCGATCCCCGCCGCCGACCCGAAACGCGGCCGGGAGCCGAGGAGAATCCGGATATGACGCCGAGCCCGACAGCGCGCAGGAAAAGCCGGACCGCCCTCGCCCGGGAGGCGATCCGCGGTCGGATCCTGCGCTTGGAGATGGTGCCCGGCACGGTGTTCAGTGAGGGGGAACTGGCGGCGGTCCTGGGGATGGGCAAGACGCCGGTGCGCGAGGCGCTCAATCTGCTCACCCACGAGAGCCTGGTCGCGGTCGCGCCGCATTCGGGCTACCTGGTCATGCCGGTCACCCTGCGCGACATCCGCGAACTGCTCGAACTGCGCCTGACGATCGAGACGTTGCTGGCCCGGCTGGCCGCGAGACGGCAGGAGGCGGCGGGGCCGCGCGGGCTGGAGGACACGGCGGACGCGTGGCGGCGGGCGGCGGCGGCCGTGGTCGCGACGGGCGTACCGGGCACGTGTCACCGGTCCGGCTCTCGCGCCGGGGCGGGTGTCGGGCCGGAGCCGCTGGGGTGGCTCGGACTGGGCGCCGCGCTTGCCGAGCGGGCCGGGAACGGGCGGGCCGCCGAGGTCGAGCACTACGTGCTGCGCCACCACCTCCGGCATGTGTGTCTGGCCGCCGCGCTCGGCGATCCGCGCTGGCCGGCGCCCGATCACGGGGCATTGCGGGCCGCGCTCTCGGCGGGTGATCCGGAGGCCGCGGCGAGCGCCGTCGAGGCCGGCGTCCGGGCCCTGGGCGCGGCGGTGGTCGCCGCGCTGGTGCCGCCGGTCGCCGCGCGGCTGGGCCGTGCGGACGACGACGGATTCGGCACCGAGCCGCCGGCGGAACTGCTCGACCTGGACCTGGGCACGCTGTTGCGCGACGGGTGAGGCCGGGCGGTCGGGCCCGTACGCCGCATCGGCCACCAGCAGGGTCGGGACGCGGGCCGGGCGGCGGCGTTCGGCGCGCGAGCCCGGGCGATCGCGGTTGGGATGCGGGGCCAGGGGATCACGGTCGGGTCGAGGTTCCGGGTGATCACGGTCCGCGCGCGGGCCCGGATTGCGGTCGCAACGCGGGCCCGGGACACGGTCGGGACACGGGCTCGGTGATCACGGTCGGGACGCGGGCCCGGCGATGTTCACGTCCAGCAGCGCGTCGCTGGAGAGCAACGTGTCCAGCACCCGCTCCCGACATCCGGTCAGCCGGGTGTGCACCGCGCGCCGTGCCGCGCCCGGGTCGCCCGCCGCGAGTGCCTCCAGCAGCGGCGCGTCGTCGCCCGCGATGGTGCGGGGATGCGGACCGTCGGCGGCGACGCACAGCCGGAGCAGCCGGTGGTGCGCGTGCAGGGTGCCGCCCAGCGCGCGGCGCAGATGCCGATTCCCGACCGGCTCGGCGAGCAGCAGATGCAGCCGGGTGTAGCGGTCCAGCCACGCGTCCGGACCCTCGACCGGTCGCCGGGTCCGTACCCAGGCGTCCTCGCGGGCCACCAGCGCGGTGACCTCGGTCGGCCGGCACGCCACCGACGCCGCCGCGTCCTGTTCCAGCGCACGATGCAGGTCGAACAGCTCGCGCGCGGAGCGTACGGTGACCCGGGAGACCCGGTAGCCGCTGCGGGGGATGACCTCGACGAAGCCGTCCTCGGCGAGCAGCGCGAGCGCCTCGTGCACGGGTGTCTTGCTCATGCCCAACTCGCCGGCCACCGCCTTCTCGGTGAACCGCGCGCCGGGCGCGAGTTCCAGGTGCAGCACCCGGCGCCGGATCTCCCGGTAGGCCGAGCCGGTCAACGATCCGGGCCGCCCCTCGCCGCCGGTGCGATAGCCGGGCGGACTCGCATTCGCCATGACGCTCCTCCCTGCGTGGCCGCATCCTACGGGCGCGGCACGGGCCGATCCGGGGTGTGCCCGGGCGGTCGGGCCGGTCGCCGACCGCCGATCCGGGCCGGTGCGAGGGCGGGTCCGACCCGGGTGGGCGCGGACCGGTCCGGTCGGTCCGGGTCGGTCGCGTTCGGCTCGGACCGGCTCCGGTCGGCGCCCGTCGGCGCCCGTCGATCAGTAGAAGTGCCGCAGGTCGGGCCACAGACTCGACCAGGGCCGCGCCGTGCCCGCGCACAGTTCGACCACCGCGTGCTGCTCCTCGTTGTCGACGCCCTTGCCGTTGTCCACCCGGGTGACGAGGCGACAGTCGACGAAGTCCCGGAAGCGTTGCGTGGCCTCGCCCTCGCGCACGATCACCACCGGGCCGTCGGCGCGATCCGGCGGCGGTCCCCAGTCGGCGAAGGACATGTGGCCCGAATACGGCTTGGGCAGTCCGCGGGCGGGACCGTACCGGTCGAGCGCGCCCGCCTCGCCGTAGTTGCCCGCGAACAGCACCGCCCGGTCGCGTTGTTCGGGCGGAATCCGGGTCCAGGCCACCGCCGCGGCGTCGGCCAGTTCCGGCCAGCCGATCTGTTCGCCCTGCTCGGGGTTGATCCCGTTCACCGCGTTCACCTTGGCGGCCGGCAGCAGTGGCAGCGAGATCACCGCGCTGGTGACGGTGGCGATCAGCAGCATCGAGCCGACCGGTACCCGCCTGGCGGGCCGGGCTGCGACCCACCGCACGGTCGGCTCGCAGCCCGCCGCGACCAGGACCAGCAGCAGCGGCAGCGCGTAGTACGACTTGCCGCCCGAGCCGATCACCAGGACGCACAGGACCAGATAGCCGAGCAGTATCGAGCGGGCCCAGCGCAGTTGTTCCGAGCGCCACAGGCAGATCCCGCCGGCCACCCAGATCGGCACGAACAGCGGTGACAGGTAAGCGATTTGCAGCGGAACGAACATGATCCGGTTGGTCGTTCCGTCGTCCGAGCCGATGCCGGCCGCGACGGTGAACTGCGGCCAGTCGTGGCCGGCCTGCCAGATCAGACCGGGCGTAGCGAGCACTACCGCGATCGCGATGCCCCCGCCCAGCCAACGGCTGCGCAACACGTCCCGGGGCCCGACCGCGAACAGGCCGACGAGCAGCGCGACCACGAGATAGCCGACCAGGTACTTGTTGAGCATCGCACCGCCGACGGCGGCCCCGACCGCGAGCCACCAGCGTCCGTCGCCGGTGCGCAACAGGCGCAGCGTGAACCACGCCACCAGGAGCCACGCGAGGATGTCGAGCGTCGCGGTGGACCACAGGTGACCGACGCCGAGCACGATGCCGGACGTGGCCGTGCAAGCCGCCGCGAGTAGTTGGCCGGGCCGGCCGGATCCGAACTCGCGTGCTATCAGCGCGACGACCAGTACGGTGGCCGCGCACGCGAGCGCGGCGAATATCCGCAGATCCTGCGGGTCGTCCCCGAACAACTCACCCGACACGCGGGCGAGTAGCGGGGTGAGCGGAGGCTGATCGACGTAACCCCAGGCGAGGTGCCGGCCGGCCACGACGAAGTACAGCTCGTCGCGATGGAAGCCGTAGCGCGAGGACACCGCCGTCTGCACCGCGAAGACCGCGAACATGATCAGCGAGACGGGCAGGGTGGCCAGGGGCGGCAGGGCTCGCGGCGCCGGAGCGGGCAACAGCGGTTCGGTCGACGTGCGTTTCTCCACACGGCTCATTACGTCATGGTGCCGGATCGGGCATCCCCACGGCAGAGACTCGCACGCGGGTCCGGACAACGAGTCGGGAACGAATTCCGGCACCTCTTCCTCCGGATCGGCGCGAAATCGGCGCGATCCGGGATGTCCGTTTGCCGGCGCGGTGACCGAATCCGGCCCACACTGTCATTCGGGGGTGGGCCTGCCATGGACACGCGAGGTTCGGGTCGTCTTGTCGCCGCCCGATACCGGCTGCTCGAGCAGTTGGGTTTCGGGGGCATGGGTGTGGTGTGGCGCGCGACCGACGAGCTGTTGCACGTCGAGGTCGCGATCAAACAGGTGAGCATCGGCGATTGGCTCCCGGACGCGGAACGCGAGCAGCGCGTCGCCCGGGCGATGCGCGAGGCGCGGAACGCGGCGCGGCTGCGCGAGCATCCGCACATCGTCAGCGTGCACGACGTGGTGGTCGAGGACGGCGTGCCGTGGATCGTGATGGAGTACGTGCCGTCCCGCACGCTGGCCGAGGTGGTTGCCGAGGACGGCCCGCTGACGGTGGAGCAGGTCCGGGTGGTCGGGACCGCGCTGGTGGACGCGCTGGCCGCGGCGCACGCGCTGGGCATTGTGCACCGCGACGTCAAGCCCGCGAACGTGCTGTTCGCGCCGACCGGGCGGATTGCGCTGGTCGACTTCGGCATCGCGGTGCACGAGGACGACGCGGGGCTGACCGCGTCCGGGGTGATCGGGACGTTGGAGTACATCGCGCCCGAACGGCTGCGCGGGGACGCCGCGACGCCGGCCGCCGATCTGTTCTCGCTGGGCTGCACGCTCTTCCAGGCGGTGGAGGGCACTTCGCCGTTCCGGCGCGAGCAGGCGTACGCGAGCATGGCCGCGGTGCTGGGTGAGCCGCCGCCGAGGCCGCGCCGGGCGGGGCCGTTGACCGAGGTGATCCTTGGCCTGTTGGACAAGGATCCGGCGGGGCGGCCAGACGCGGACCGGGTCCGGCTGCTGCTCGCGGCGAACGTGACCGACAGCGGTGCGCGGAACATCGCGCGGCAACTGGCCGCGCCGACGGAGCTCGCGCGGCCCGCGGCGGCCGGGGAGCCGGGGTCGGCGGGGCCGGAAGGTTCCGCGGACGCGGAGGGGTCCGCGGGAGCGCTGGGGCCGGCGGGCGCGGAGGGAACGACCGTGCCGGTACCCGTACATCCGGCCGGTATACCCGCCGCCCCGACACCTGCGGCCTCACCCGCCGCCACTCCGCCTGTCGTGGAGCCGCCGCAGCAGCAGCCGACCCGACCCGCTTCGCCGCCGCTTCGGGCTCAGTCGCCCACCGTGCCGCTGCCCGAGGATCCGGCGGCTGCGCCGCCTCGGCGCCGGCGACTCGCGTACATCATCGGTGCGGTCGTCGCGATCGTCGCGGTGGTCGCGCTGATCGTGGTGGTGAGCCTGCTGGTGAACGGTTCCGGGGACGGGAACGACGACAACGACGGGGACAGCCCGGGGGTGCAGAGTTCGGAGTCGGCTTCCGAGACGCCGACGGATGCCTCCTCCGAGGCGGCGCCCGAGGCGGCGACCGACGCTTCCGGGTCGAGCGACGGGGCTTCGACGGACTCCTCGTCCGAAGCCGAGCAGGCCGTCCCGTCCGGCGGGTCCACCGACGAGAACCCGGCCGGCGCCGGGTCGGCCTCGGGCGCGGCGCCGGCCGGCTGAACGCCGCCCCGGTCGACGCCGGCGCAGCCGCCGCCCGGGCTCGGGAGTCCGTCGGCCACCGCCGCGTCGACGAGCCCACCGAGTGACCCGGGCGCGCCCCTACCCACCTCCGCCCCGGCATCCCAGGCCGCCGAGCGGCGACCCGCCGCGTCCCACCGGACCCCTCCCGACCCCCTGCCGACCTCTCGTCATGCGGCAACTCCTGTGCGCTGCAAGGTGGATCACCCGAACAAGGACACGTGCGCCGAGGTGATTCGCTGCTACCGTTGCTCCCGACCGTCCGGACGGTCCGGAGGGATGCGGAGCGGGACAGGAGTGCGCCGATGCGCGATCGACTGCTGGACGCGGTGGAACGAATACTGGTCCGGGACGGTGTGGAGGCGGTCCGGCTGGACGCGGTGGCCCGCGAGGCCGGCGTCAGCAAGGGCGGACTGCTGCACCACTTCCCGAGCAAGCAGGCGCTGGTAGAGGGCGTGGTCGAGCGGCTGGCCGACCGATTCGAGGCCGCGCTGCCCGAACCGGGTTGCCCGCCCGGGGCGTTCGCGCTGGCGTGGCTGGACGCGAGCATCCCCGCCGAGTCCCCGACCGGCGACCGCAGCGGCGTCGACCAGGTCCCACTCGCGCTGCTCGCCGCGGCCGGCGGCCCCGAGGTGCTGGCCTGCCTGCGCGAGCGCTACGCGCACTGGCAGCGCCGACTGGCCTCGGACGGCCTGGACCCGGCGGTCGCCGACCTGATCCGGATGGCGGTGGACGGCTGGTGGGCGGCCCGGTTGTTGGACCTGGGCGTTCCGCACGACGCCGCGCACACCGACCTGCGCGCGCTGCTGACCGATCTGGTCCGCACCCGAGGCGGCGCGGCGTGATCGCGGGACTGCTGGTCGGCGGGGCGATCCTGGCCGAGGTCACCGCGACCCTGTCGCTGCGCGCCTCGCACGGACTGACCAGGCTCGTCCCGAGCGCGGTCGTCGCGGTCGGCTACCTGCTCGCGTTCGTGCTGCTCGCGCAGGCGCTGAAGACGTTGAACGTGGGTCCGGTGTACGCGATCTGGTCCGGCCTGGGCACCGTCGGCGCACTGGCCGGCGGCGTACTGCTCTACGACGAGCCGCTCCGGCCGGGCACGGTGCTCGGCATGACGCTGGTGGTCGTCGGCGTGGCGGTGCTCTACCTGTACGGCGGGACGACCCATGAGTAGCGCGGCCGTGCGCTCGCGCGGCGCCGACCTGATGTGCTTCACCCGGGTCTCGATGACCGTCGCCGACGTGGGCTTCCTGGTGTACTGGACCGTCACGCTGTTCGCGCTGATCCCGGCCGAGTACGCGTACAAGGACTACGCCGATCCGGTGATGGGCGACTGGAACCACTCGTTCGTGCCGCTCGACCTCGCGGCCGCGGTGACCGGTCTGGCGGCGCTACGCCTGGGCCGGCGTACCGCGACGGGGAACGCCCACCCGCTGATGCTGATCTCGCTCGTGCTGACCAGCACCGCCGGCCTCCAGGCCATCGCGTTCTGGGTACTGCGCGGCGACTTCGCGCCCGAATGGTGGCTGCCCAACCTGTTCCTGCTGCTCTTCCCGCTTCCCGCGATCGTGCTACTGGTCCGGCGGATGGCGCTCGTGCGGCCGTGAGCGACGCCGGGTAGCGTCTCGGTGCCCAAGCGCGCCGGCCGCACGCCGCCGCCCATCCCGCCCGAGGAGAGACCACGACGTGTCCAAAACCCCCGAGATCGGCGCCCCGGCGCCGGACTTCACCCTCGACGCGGTGCACCTGACCGGCGGCGAGGCCGAGCGTGCTCCGCTGACCCTGTCCGCCCAGCGCGGCCGCCCGGTCGTGTTGGCCTTCTACCCCGGCGACGACACGGCGGTCTGTACGAAGCAACTGTGCTCATACTCCTCCGCCTTCGAACAATTCACCGATCTCGACGCCACCGTCTGGGGGATCAGCCCGCAGGGCCTGGACAGCCACGAGCGTTTCGCCCGCAAATACGACCTGCGGATGCCGCTGCTCGCCGACACCGAGCACAAGGTGGTCGAGGCCTACGGCATCGGCCTGGGCAGCAACGCCCTGCGCCGAGCCGTCTTCATCATCGACGCCGAGGGCATCCTGCGCTGGAAACACGTGGCCCTCGTCGGCCTCACCTACCGCGGCATCGACACGCTCACCGCCCAACTCGCACTCCTCCGCCGCTGAGCGTGTCGGTGCTCCCGGAGGGCGAGCCGGGAAGTTCGGGGGTGGGAGGCAGGTGGGGCGGCTTCGGGTGGGTCGCCGAGCGACTCCGCGCACGGGGGACGGGGCTCAGAAGTTCAGGGGTTGGATGAAGGTGGGGGCGCCCTCGGGTGGGCCGCCGCTGATCAGGGCGACTCCGGTGGGACCGGTGTGGACCGGGCCGCCGGAGTCGCCGGCGGCGCCGGATTGGGTGCTGCGGGCCAGGCCGGTGACCGGGCCCTCGGGGTAGTTGACCGTGACGTCGGTGGCGTCGATGGTGCCGCAGCGGGTGCCGCTGGTGGCGCCGGTGCCGCAGACCCGGTCGTCGAGTCGGGGCCGGGCGAAGCCGGTGATCGTGGTGGTGGAGTCGCCGTCGAGGATGTCGGAGGCCAGGGCCAGGCCCTCGGCCGCGGGGATGACGGCCCAGTCGGCCCCGGGGAAGCGGGACTCGTCGACGGTGCCGATCAGGGTGCCGGTGCCGTCGTACCAGGTGGGTGCGTCGCGGGCGCAATGGCCCGCCGTGCCGGTCGTGTTCGCGCGGTATCCGTTGAAGCCGGCGGTGCAGATGAAGACCGTGCCGGTGAGCCCGCTGTAGAGCGGGCTGCCGCCGTGGAAGCCGGTGGTGGCGGCCCGGGGGTCGGGGCCTGTGGCGGGCCGCCTGGCCACGCGGGTGGTGACCGGCGCGCCGAGTTCGGTGATCTCGACCAGCGCGGGCAACATCCGGGCGGTGTGCAGGAAGGCCGACGTGACCGGGTCGGCGGCGCCGCGCAGCGTCGCGATCGCGAGCGTGCAGCGCCGGTGATCGACGTACCAGTACTGGTTGTTGCCGGCCAGACCGTTCAGGGCGAGCTCGTCCAGGCGGTGCCGGAGTGTGCTCAGTCGCGTCAACCGGTCGGCGAGGCAACCGCCGCTGGGCGGGTCGGCCGTGGCCGGGGCGGCCAGACCGGCGAGCACGAGCACGGCCGCTGCGGCCATCGACACCATCGAACGCGTCACGGTGGTCCGCTTCATGCGGGAAACCGTACGGACCGGCGCCCGGCCACAGGCACCGATCACGCCACGGTCACCCGTACGGGCGGCCGAGATCCCCCGCAGGGGCATCGAACGTGTGCCGCTCGGGCGTGACATGGGCCACCCGGATCGATGGGAACCCGTACCACCTTGCGGAACGTATGGAAGGTAAGGCTAACCTAAGTGCGACCTCGCGGGTCGTGCCGTGCCCCGGCCTCCCGCCCTTCCTCGCGCCCGGAGTCCCAGATGTCCTCTTCTCATCGCTCGCTCGCGACCGCCCGGCGGCGCGTGGTTCGGCTGTTCGCCGTGGCGGGGGCGGCCGGCCTGCTGCTCACCGGGTGCGGTTCCGACTCCGACTCGAAGTCCGACGACAAGCCCGCCGCGAGCCAGGGCAGCGGCGCGCCGGCGGGCGGCGACTCGGCCGGCGACTCGGCCGGCGGCACGCGCACGGTCAAGGACGCGACCGGCACCGCCGTCCAGGTACCGGCCGCTCCCCAGCGGATCGTGGTGCTCACCCAGGAGGATCTGGACGCGGTACTCGCCCTCGGCGTCAAGCCGGTCGGCATCACCAACGGCCAGGGCCTGGACAAGCCGCCGGCCTACCTGGCCGACAAGGTCAAGGGCATAGAGGTGGTCGGGAACCTGCTGCAGCCGGTGATGGACAAGGTGATCGCGGCCAAGCCGGACCTGATCCTGGCCGGCGACATGCAGGACGAGCAGGTGCTCAAGCAGCTTCGCAAGATCACCCCGGCGACGCTGGTCACGATGGCGCCCACCGACGACTGGAAGTTGTCCTTCCGGGGCATCGGCAACGCGGTCAACAAGCTGGACCAGGCGAACAAGGTGATCACCGACTACGAGGCCAAGGCCAAGAAGACCGGCGAGGACCTGACCGCGAACAAGGGCGCCGCGGTGAGCATCGTGCGCTGGAACCCGAACGGCCCGAGCTGGATGGAGAAGCGCCAGTTCGCCAGTGGCGTCGCGCTCGACATGGGGCTGACCCGGCCCAAGGCGCAGGACAAGGACGGCAACGCGCACACCCCCGCGTTGAGCCTGGAGAAGATCTCCGAGATCGACGGCGACTGGCTGTTCCTGGGCACGCTCACCTCGGACGGCGCGAGTGCCCTCAAGGAGGTTCAGGACAAGCCGGCGTACAAGGAGTTGAACGCGGTCAAGAAGAACCACGTGGTCGCCGTGGACGGTTCGGTGTGGTCCACCCGAGGCGGCCCGTTGGCCGCCGGCGTGGTGCTCGACGACCTGAGCAAGGCGCTGTCCGCCACCTCCTGACGTGCCGTCATCGGCAGTGCTCGGCCCCGGGAGCGTCACGCGCCCGGGGCCGAGCCCGTATCGGGGCCGGGCCCGGGGCGGACCGAGCCCCGTGCCATGGCCCGGCCCGCGCCGGACGGCGGCCCGTGGGACCGGGCCACGGTGCCGCCCGCGGGGTCCCGACCGCCCGTTTCGTCTTCGCGCAGAAAGCGACCAGCATCATGGACACACCCATCCTGCACGCGCTGACCGAGGCGGTCGCCGCCGGACGAGTCGACGCCGGGCCCGAGTTCTGGGCCCGGGTCGAGCAGGTCGGCGCCCCGCTGATCGAGCCGGATCCGGGCGATCCCGGGCAGCGGCTGGTCACCTTCGTGTGGCGGGACGACCCGGCGGCGCCCGCGAACGACGTACTCGCGCTGCTGCACACGTTCACCGACCGGGACCGGCACGCGGGCGATCTGACGCCGCATCTGATGCGTCGGGTCGCCGGCACCGACGTGTGGGCGATCACCCATCGGCTGCCCGCCGACCTGCGCGCGTCGTACCAGTTCTTCGTCGGCACCGGTGCGCGCGGTCGGACGTTGCGCACCGATCGCGCCGCCTGGCTGGGCGTGTTGGACGCGGCGGTGCCCGACCCGTACAACCACGCGCCCACGCTGGCCGCGCGGGACGGGCGCAATCCGTCCTCGGTGCTGGCGCTGCCGGACGCGCCCGGGCAGCCGTGGGCACGGCGCCGGCCGGGCGTACCGCGCGGGACGCGGCTGGACACCACGGTGGACGGACGCCGGGTGAGCGTGCTGGTGCCCGCGGGCGTTCGGCACGAGCCCTACCGGGTGGCGGTGTTGCTGGACGGCGAGGTCTGGGGCTCGGTGCTGGAGATCGGTGACACGTTGGACAACCTGCACGCCGACGGCCGGATCCCGCCCACCGTGGCGCTGCTGGTGGACACGATGGGTCGGGAACGGCGGATGGCCGATCTCACCTGTAGCGAATCGTTCGTGGACTGGCTCGCGGACGTGCTGCTGCCGTGGGCCGGCCGGCGTCACGGGGTGAGCGGGGATCCCGCGCACACCGTGCTCGTGGGGCAGAGCGCGGGTGGGCTGACCGCGGCGTTCGGGGCGTTTCGTCGACCGGACCGATTCGGCAACGCGCTGTCCCAGTCGGGGTCTTTCTGGTGGCCCGACCCGGACGAGAGCAACGACGGACCGGAGTGGCTGACCCGACGGTTCGCCACGAGCGAGCGCCTGCCGATCCGGTTCCACCTGGAGGTGGGACTGCTGGAGTGGATGCTCCTCGCGGAGAACCGCCGGTTGCGCGATGTCCTGCTGGAACGCGGATATCCACTTACCTACACCGAGTTCGACGGCGGCCACGACTACGCCTGTTGGCGGGGCGGGCTCGCCGTCGGACTCGTCGACCTGCTGTCAGCCCCGGACGGGCGCTGAGGCTCCGGCCGAATCGGTGCGGGCTGACTCGGGCTCGGGAGCAGTCCCCGGATCCGCTCCCGCTTCGGCTTCGTGACCCGTCCCGGGTGCGGCGCCGGGTCCCGTCCCGGGACCCGGCTCGTCGTCGTCCTCGAACGGTGGCGGTGCCGGTGCCTGGTGTGGCAGGCGCAGCGCGAACAGCGCGCCGAGCGCGACCAGTCCGGCGGTGACCCAGATCGCCGCGCGATACGGCCCCGGCGCACCGGCGTCGTGGCCCGAACCGCCGCCCGCCTCGATCACCGCGGCGCCGGCCGCGATCCCGAGCGAGCCGCCGAGCGTGCGGACGATGGTGAACAGCGCCATCGCGTGACCCATGTCGGCGGGCTCGATCTCGCCGAACCCGGCGATCTGTACGGTCAACACCGCCGTACCCAGAACCAGTCCGACGCAGAACATCAACACCCGTACCGCCCACGCGTTGTCCGCGACGCCCGGCAGCGCGAGCGCGCCGAACACCAGCGCGGCCAGGACCAGGGCCGGTGTGGTGAGCCGGCGCGGGCCGAGTCGGGGCAACAGCCGGTCCACCACCTGTGACGCGAACATCAGGCCGACCGCCTCGGGAAACACCCCGAGCCCCGCGTCCAGCGCCGAAGCGCCCAACGCCGCCTGGTACAGCAGTGGGAAGACGAACAGCACGCCCATCAGCCCGGCCGAGGTGACCAGGGCCAGCGCGGTCGCCGAGCCGAAGGCCCGATCGGCGAGCAGCCGGAGCCGCAACAACGGCTCCTCGGCCCGCAGTTGGTGCGAGATCGCGACCACCGACAGGACCAGGCCGAGGATGCCGGCGATCGCGATGGCGGGCGTGGTCCACCCCTGCGAGGGCCCGAAGCCGAGCGCGTAGGTGAGCAGCCCCAGGGTCGGCGCGGTGAGCCAGAACCCGGTGCGGTCGAACGGCCCGACCACACCGGCGCGGTGCTCACGCAGCCCGAACAGGCCGAGCAGTACGGCGGCCGTGCCGATCGGCACGTTCACCAGGAACAGCCAGTGCCAGGAGAGGTGTTCGGTGAGGAATCCGCCGAGCGGCGGACCCAGCGCGGGCATCAGCGCGGTCGGCACGATCAGCCACTTGGCCAGCCGCATGCGCTCGTGCGGCGCGAACGCGGTGAACAGAATGGTCATCCCGACCGGAGTCAACAGGCCGCCGGCCAGGCCCTGTACGACGCGTGCCAGGACCAGGGAGACCAGGTTCTGGGACAGGCCGCACGCGGCCGAGGCCGCGGTGAACACGGCCAGCGATCCCAGGAAGACGCGTTTCGTGCCCAAGCGGTCGCCGAGCCGGCCGGCGACCGGGAGCGCGGCCACCAGGGCGACCAGAAAGGCGATCTCGACCGTGTTCGCGGCCACCGCGGGCCGGTCGAAGTCCTTCGCGATGGTCAGCAGGGCCGGATTGACGATGGTCGAATCCAGGCCGTTCATGCACATCGCGGCGGTGTAGACGGCCACCACGATCCACGCGGACGCACCCTTCGCGGTCGCCGGCGGAGCGGGTCGGGCGCGCTCGCCGGCCGCCGCGGGACCGGGTTCGTCGCGCTCTTCGGTCGCGGCGGAAGCCGGTCCACCGCGCTCACCGGTCACCGCGAAAGCCGGCTCGCTGTGCTCCCCGCTCGCCTCGGGGGCCGGTTCGATGTGCTCCCCGGTCACCGCGCGGCCGGGCCGAGGTCGGTCCAGTGCGTGCCGATCCAGTCCAGCGCGACCGAGCGCGCGCACGGCCCGTGCGCAAGTGTCCAGCCGTCCGGCACTGCGGCGAATTCGGGCCACAGGGAGTGTTGCCCGAGGTCGTTCACCAGGACCCGGAACTCGCCGTCCTCGTCGTCGAACGGGTTCGTCGGGGTGTCGTGGTCACGAGAGGTCATGGGAGTCGTTCTCCAACTCGGTGAGGCGGTCCAGGACCACACGCGCGATCTGCGCGATCGGGCCGGGCAGGGTCATGTCCTTGTGCGAGCAGGCCACGTTCGTGTTGTCGATCCGACCGCTCACGTACGGGGCCCAGGTGTCGGGGGTGAGCGTGTCGTCGATGGTGTCGACGGTGGCCCGGAAGAACAGCACGTCGCCGCGGAAGACCCGGTGGTCGAAGGCCCGCACGAGGTGGTTGGTGTTGAGGTAGATGTCGTTGAGCGCCTCGATCGTGGCCTCGTCCAGCCCGGCCAGCGGACTGCCCTCGCGGCGCAACACCGCGATCACCTCGCCGAGTTCGAGCGGCGCGCCACCCAGACTCTCCGGTCCGTAGCCGCCCATGGTGAGCAGCGCCTCCAGCGCCTCCGCACGATCGGGCACCGGCAACTCGCGAAAGCCCTCGGCCGGATACGCGTCCAGGATCGCGAGCAACTCGACCTCGTGGCCCAGGTCCTGCAGCCGGGTCGCCATCGCGTGCGCGATGATCCCGCCGGTCGACCAGCCGAGCAGCCGATACGGGCCGTCCGCCCGGACCTCGCGCAGCCGGTCGACGTAGTGCGCGGCCAACTCCTCCAGCGTCCGGGGCAGTGGTTCACCGGCGGTCGCCGGGCCGACACCCTGGGCCTGGAGGCCGTGGATGGGCAGATCCGCCGGCAGGTGCCGGATCAGGCCCGCGTAGCACCAGGACAGGCCACCGGCCGGATGCACGCAGAACAGCGGAGCCCGATCGGTCGAGCCGGCCGGGCGCAGCGGCAGCAGTACGTCCAGCGCGTCGGTGTGCTCGGCCGCCTCCAGCGCGGCGTCCAGGCCGGCGGCCGTGGGCGCCTGGAAGATGGTGCCGATGCCGACGTCCGCGCCCAGCGCGGACTTGATCCGGCCGGCCAGGCGGACCGCGAGCAGCGAGTGGCCGCCGAGGTCGAAGAAGTTGTCGTGCACGCCGACCGCGGGCACACCGAGCACGTCGGCGATCAGCGCGCACAGCCGCTCCTCGCGCGGTCCACGCGGAGCCCGTCCGGCGCCGGCCGATGCGGTGTGGTCCGGGCGCGGCAGCGCCTTGCGGTCCAGCTTGCCGTTCGCGGTCAGCGGCAGCCGGTCGACCACGACCACGGCGGAGGGGACCATGTGGACCGGCAGGGTCGCGGCGGCGTATTCGCGCAGCGCGGGCCCTTGGACGCCGGCCCTCCGGACATCGACCGCTTCGACATCGACCTTTTCGGCATCGGGCCCGGCGACACAGGGCCCGGCGACATCGGGACCGGCGACCACGTAGCCGACCAGCCGCTTGTCCCCGGGGGTGTCCTCGCGCAGCACCACGGCGGCGTCGGCGACCGCCGGATGCCCGGCCAACACCGACTCGATCTCGCCGAGTTCGACCCGGAAGCCGCGAATCTTGACCTGCTGGTCGGCCCGCCCGAGATAGTCCAGGCCGCCGTCCGCGCGGCGGCGCGCCAGGTCGCCGGAGCGATACATCCGGGCCCCCCGCTCGCCGAACCGGGCCGCGTGCGGGTCGGCCACGAAGCGGGTCGCGGTCAACGCGTGCCGACCCAGGTAGCCGCGCGCGAGGCCCTCGCCGGCGACGTACATCTCGCCGGTCACCCCGGGCGGGACCGGTTGGAGCCGGTGGTCCAGGACGTAGACGCGCAGGTCGGGGATGTTCACCCCGATCGTGCTCGCGCTCCCGGCGGCTGCCGACGCGCGAGAGAGCGGATGGTAGGAGACGTGCACCGTGGTCTCGGTGATCCCGTACATGTTCACCAGTCGCGGTGCGTCGTCGGGGTGCCGCTCGTACCAGTCGGCGAGTCGGGCGGGCTCCAGCGCCTCGCCGCCGAACACCACGTAGCGCAGCGCGAGGTCGCGTCCGGGCCGTTCCCGGTCGGCGGCCACCAACTGGTGGAACGCGGACGGCGTCTGGTTGAGCACGGTGACCCGTTCGTGGGCGAGCAGGTCGAGGAACTCGGCCGGGTCGCGGCTGACCAGGTGCGGCACCACGACCAGGCGACCGCCGAACAGCAGCGCGCCCCACAACTCCCAGACCGAGAAGTCGAACGCGTAGGAGTGGAACAGGGTCCACACGTCGTCCGGGCCGAAGCCGAACCAGTGGTCCGTCGCGGTGAACAGGCGGGCCACGTTGTGGTGGGTGACCGGCACGCCCTTGGGCCGGCCGGTGGAGCCGGAGGTGTAGATCACATAGGCCGGATCGCTCGCGCGCAGCGGGCGCTTGCGCTGCTCCTGACGCAGGTCGGAACTCGGGTAGGTGTCGGCGTCCTTGCCGTCCACCGGGATTCGGGGCAGGTCGTGCGCGGGCAGTCGACGTGCGGTCGCCGAGTCGGTGAGCAGCACGGCGGGCGCGGCGTCGTCCAGCATGTAGGCGAGCCGGTCGGCCGGGTAGTCCGGGTCGAGCGGCAGGTAGGCGGCGCCCGCCTTGGCGACCGCGAGCAGCGCGACCACCAACTCGGGGGAGCGCGGCAGCGCGAGCGCGACGATGTCGCCGGGTCCGATGTCGCGGGCGACCAGCAGCCGGGCCAGACGGTTGGCCCGGGCGGACAGTTCGGCGTAGCTCAGCGACAGGCCCGCGCAACTCACCGCGATCCGCGCGGGGTGCGCGCGGGCGGCCTGCTCGTAGCGGGCGACCAGGGTGGCCGAGGCGGTCGCGGTCGCGGTGGGCCCGGCGTTCCACTCGACGAGCGCGCGGTGCCGCTCGGGCTCGTCGAGCAGAGGCAGGGTGTCGATCGGCGCGTCCGGGTCGGCGACGGCGGCGGTGAGCAGTGCGGCGAGCCGGCGGGAGAGCCCGAGCACGGTGGCCCGGTCGAACAGGTCGGTGCGGTACTCGACGAACCCGCCGACGCCCCGTCCGGGTTGCTCGCCGACGTTCAGGGTGAGATCGAACTTGGCCGTTCCGGACGGCACGGCGGTCATCCGCGCGGTCAACGGGCCGAGCGCGAACTCGGTGTCGGGCAACGACTGCCACGCGATCAACACCTGGAACAGCGGGTGTCGGCCGAGCGAGCGCGGCGGGTTGAGCTCGTCCACGACCCGGTCGAACGGCAGGTCGGCGTGGTCGTACGCGGCCAGTGTGGCGCCGCGCACCCGATCGAGCAGGGTGCGGAAGCTCGGCGATCCGGACGTGTCGGCGCGCAGCACCAGGGTGTTCACGAAGAATCCGACCAGGTCGGCGGTGGCGTCGTCGTCGCGCCCGGCGACCGGCGTGCCCAGCGGGATGTCGGTGCCGCAGCCGTGCCGGGTGAGCAACGCGGCCAGCGCGGCCTGAACGGTCATGAACACGCTGGTGCCGGTCGCGCGGGCCAACTCCGCCAGGCCCGCGTGCGCGGTGGCGTCGAGGTGGAACGGGACCGTGTCGCCCGCGTACGAGGCGACCTGGGGGCGCGGTCGGTCGGTGGGCAGCGCGAGTTCGTCCGGCAGGCCGGCGAGGGTGCGCTTCCAGAAGTCCAGCTGCCGGGTGGCGGACGCGGTGGGTGCGGTGGCGGTGCCGAGCAGGCGGGCCTGCCAGGCGACATGGTCCGGGTAGCGCACCGCGAGCGGCGGGAACAGCGGTTCGCGATCGGTGACCCGGGCCGCGTAGGCGGTGGCCAGATCGCGGGCGAGCGGTGTGGTGGAGGCGCCGTCGCCGGCGATGTGGTGCAGGAGCAGGACCAGCGTGTGGGTGTGTCCGTCGGTGCGGAACAGCGTGCAGCGCAAAGGTGGTTCCGCGGCGAGGTCGAAGCGGTGGCGCACGGCGTCGGCGATCGTCTCCCCGGACGCCGCGAGGCGCAGCTCGGGGCGGGCCTGATCGGGCGTCAGGATCCGCTGGTAGGGCTCGTCCCCGTCCTCGCCGAGCACCGGGTAGACCGTGCGCAGCGTTTCGTGCCGGGCCACCAGGTCGGCCAGCGCGCGCTCGAGCGCGGAGTGGTCCGGCGAGCCGGTCAGGGTCAGCACGAGCGGGATGTTGTAGGTGGGGCTGGGCCCTTCGAGCCGGTACATGAACCACAGTCGCTGCTGCGCGGGCGACAGCGGCAGTCGGTCGCCGGTGCGCGGCACCGGTTCCAGTACCGGGCGCGACTCGGGATCCGTGCTCGCCCGGACCAGTTCGGCCAGGCCGGCGGGGGTCGGCCGGCGGAAGACGTCGGCCAGACCGATCGGTGCCTCGAAGCTCTCCCGGGCCCGTGCGGCGAACCGGGCGGCGAGCAGCGAGTGGCCGCCGAGGTCGAAGAAGTCGGCGTCCCGGGAGGGTTGTTCGGGCAATTCCAGGACGGCGGCGAACAGATCGCAGATGATCTCCTCGTGCAGACCGCGCGGACCCTCCCGCAGACCGGGCGCCACGGGCGCCGGGTCCGGCAGCGCGCGGTGGTCGATCTTGTCGTTGGCGGTGCGCGGCAGCGCGGGCAGGACGAGCACCGCGGCCGGGACCAGGTGTTCGGGCAGCAGGTCGGCGAGGTACGCGCGCAGCGCCTCGGGGTCCGGGGTTTGACCGGCGACCGGGACCACGTAGCCGAGCAGTCGTTTTCCGTGCGCCGCGTCCCGGGCGATCACCGCGGCCTGCGCGACGTCCGGGTGGGTGGCCAACACCGTCTGGATCTCGCCCGGTTCGATCCGGAAGCCGCGAATCTTGACCTGTTCGTCGGCCCGGCCCAGGAGTTCGAGGGTGCCGTCCGCGCGACGCCGGGCGAGGTCGCCGGTGCGGTACATCCGCCCGCCCGGATCGCCGTGCGCGGCGCCGAACGGGTCGGCGACGAAGCGCTCTGCGGTCAGGTCGGGCCGGTTCAGGTAGCCCCGGGCCAGGCACGCGCCGGCGATGTGCAGTTCGCCGGTGACGCCGACCGGGGTCGGCCGCAGCGAGTTGTCCAGGACGTAGGCGCGCGAGGCGCGGACCGGGGCGCCGGCGCCGTCCGGGCCCCAGAAGTAGGCATCGACGGTGGTCTCGGTGGGTCCGTACAGGTTGATCGGCCGGCTGCCCGGGATCGCGGAGAGTCGTTGCCACAGCGGCTCGGGCACGCTCTCGCCGCCGACCACCACGACGGCGGGGTGGTGCCGGCCGGGGGCGTCGAGGCCCTCGGCGAGCAGCGCCTCGGCGTAGGTGGGCGTCACGTCCAGATAGTCGACCCGGTGCTCGTGCAGGTAGTCGAGCAGCGTGGTGGGGTCGCGGTAGCCGGCGTCGTCGAGCAGGTGCAGTTCGTGGCCGTGCGCCATCCACAGGATCGGGTCCCACGAGGCGTCGAACGCGAACGAGGCGCTGTGTCCGATCCGCAGCCGGGTGCGCCCGGTGCGCTCGACGGCGGGCGCGATGTGGTCGGTTCCGTGGCTCGCGTACAGATTGGCCAGCGAGGCGTGCGAGACCGCGACACCCTTGGGCCTACCGGTGGAGCCGGAGGTGTGGATCACGTACGCGCTGTGCTCGGGGCGCGGCGGTCGCGGGGTGCGGTCCGGGTGCGCGGCCAGTCGGGCACGGGTGTTCGGGTCGTCCAGGAGCACGGTGTGGATGTCGTGCGCGGGCAGGCCCGCGACCGCCTCGGCGGTGCCGATCAGGCAGCCGGGTCGGGTGTCGGCCAACACGTCGGCGATCCGCCGGGCCGGGTGGCCGAGGTCGAGGAACTGGCAGACGCCGCCCGCCTTGAGCACGGCGAGCAGGGCGACCACGGTGTCCGCGCCGCGGTGCAGCGCGACGGCGACCGGGACCTCGGCGGTGACGCCGGCCGCGATCAGCTCGTGGGCGAGTCGATTGGCGGCCGAATCGACCTCGGCGAAGGTGCGCGCGTCCGTGCCGGCGCGGACCGCGATCGCGTCGGGCGTGCGGGCGACCTGGTGCGAGTACAGCTCGGGCAGGGTCGTGGTGACCGGTGGTTCGGCGCGACCGGCGGTGGCCCGCACGACCTCGTCGGGGGTGAGCAGGTCGATCCGGCCGATCGCCTGCCGGGGCTCGTTGTGCAGCAACTCGACGAGCGCGTCCAGGTAGCGCAGCAGGCCGAGTTCGTGATCGGCCAGAGCGGACGCGCGGTAGCGGGCGGGATGGGCGTCCAGTTCGATCCGCAGGCCGCCGCCGGCGGTCGGCACGACGCCGACGGCCAGGTCGTCCACCGGGCCGGCGGCCAGGTTGTGCACCCGGGCGACCGAGCCGTCCAGATCCAGGTCGCCCTCGAAGGCCTTGATGTTGATCATCGGCCCGTACAGCGGTTGTTCGCTTGCGACGGCGCCGAGTTCGCGGAGCAGGTCCTCCTGGCGGAAGCGCTGGTGTCGGCGGACGGCGCGCAGTTCGAGCACCACCCTGCGCAGCAACTCGGGCGCGGTGTCCCGGGGATGGACCGCGACCCGCAGCGGCAGAATGTTGACCGCCATCGCCGGGGTGCGCAGCGCCGTGGGGCTGCGCCGGTTGAGCAGCGGGAGGCCGAGGATGATCTCCCGGGCACCGGTGGTGCGGTGCAGGTAGCCCGCGGTGGCGGCGATCAGCAGTTCGGCCCAGGTGGCCCGGGCGATCGAGGCGGCCTCGGTGAGCCGGGCGGCACGTTCGGGCGGAAGTTCGACGGCGCGGCGCAGGATCGGGGCCGCGGGCAGGGGAGCCGCGGGCTCCGAGGACAGGGTGACCGGTCGCGGACGGTCGGCGAGGTGATCGAGCCAGAACGCGCGATCGGTGTCGTACGCTTCGCTCGCTCGGTAGTCGACCTCCTCCGCGACCAGGGCGCGCAGGCTGCCGAAGGGGTTGGGGGTGGGCTGGTCTCGGCGGGCGAAGGCGGTGTACAACTCGGCGACCCGGCGGCCGATCAGGGTGAGCGCGTACGCGTCCACGGCGACGTGGTGGACCCGCCGGTACCACCAGTGGTGGTCGTCGGCGAAGCGGAACAGCGCGTGGGTGACCAGGGGTCCGGCGCTCGGGTCGACGGCCCGGTCCAGATCGGCGCGCATCCAGGCCCGGGCCACGGCCTTCGGGTCCTCGGCGGTGCTCAGGTCGACGCGGCGCACCGGGTGCTCGTGGTCGATGACGCGTTGGGTCGAGGTGCCGTCGGCGTCCGCCACCACCAGCAGGCGCAGCGTCTCGGCCTCGACAGCGACCCGGTGCAGTGCGCGGGTGAACAGGTCGGCGTCCAGCGGGCCGCGGATCTCGACCCGGTCACCGGTGTTGTAGACCGGATCCCCCGGGGCCAGCGCCTGGGCGTAGACGATGCCGGCCTGGGCGGCGAGCAGCGGCAGCCGGGCGGCGTCGGGGCCGGCCGCCGGCGCGGGCACGTCGGCCTCGGCGAGGTCCGGGACGGAAGGATCCGAAACGGTGGTCTCGGCCTGGTGGTGAGGCATGGTGTGGAGACTCCCGGGGCGCGACGACGGCAGGCGGCGCGTACCGATCCCCGGCACGCGAAGTTAGGTAAGCCTAAGCTATCTTCCGAGGGTCCGTCAGGGTGCCCCCGGGACGAAGAAATCTCGATGAAGCGGAGCGGAACATGAGCGTGGCCGACGTGGCGGACCGACCGGCCTCGGATGCCGACCGGGCCGCGATCCGCGATCGGGTGCTGGCGGATCGGGACGAATTGCTCGCGCTCAGCCGACGCATCCACGCCCACCCGGAACCGGCCTTCGCCGAACACCGGGCCTCGGCCTGGTGCGCGGACGTGCTGCGCGCCCACGGCTACGCGGTCACCGCGCCCGTGTTCGGCCTGGACACCGCCTTCGTGGCGAGCATCGGGTCCGGCCCGATCACGGTCGCGATCGCGTGCGAGTACGACGCGCTGCCGGGTCTCGGCCACGCGTGCGGACACAACCTGATCGCGGCGGCGGGTGTCGGCGCCGCCCTCGCACTCGGCCCGGTCGCCGATCGGCTGGGCCTGACCGTGCGCGTGGTCGGCACCCCGGCCGAGGAGCGCGGCGCGGGCAAGGCGCTGCTCCTGGACGCGGGTGCCTTCGACGGCGTGGACGCGGCGATGATGGTGCACCCGTGCCCGTTCGAGGTGGCCGAGTTCCGCTCCTTCGCACTCGGCACGCTGTCCGTGGAATACCTCGGCACTGCCGCGCATCCGAGTCTGAACCCGCACGAAGGACGCAGCGCCGCCGACGCGCTGACGGTGGCTCAGGTCGCCCTGGGTCTGCTGGGACGGCAGTTGCCTATGGACTGGCGGGTGCACGGCATCACCACGGCGGCGGGCACCTCGCCCAACGCGGTCCCGGAGCGGGCCACCGCCGAGTACGAACTGCGCACAACGGACGCGGCCGACCTGGCCGAACTGCGCGACCGGGTCGAGGCATGCTTCCGGGCCGGCGCGCTGGCGATCGGCTGCGAGGTCCGGCTGACCCGCCCCGAACCGGACTACCTGGACTTCCGCACCGACCCGACCCTGATCGCGCTATGGCGGGCCAACGCCCGGGAACTGGGCCGCCCGGACCCGATCGAGCGACCCCCCTTCGCGTGCACCGACATGGGCAACGTCTCGCACGTGATCCCGACCATTCATCCGGTCCTGGACATCACGGGTGGCACCTGCGGCCCGCACGAGGCGGCCTTCGCGGACGCGGCGATCTCCCCGGCGGCCGACCGAGCCATCCTCGACGGCGCCACGGCGATGGCCTGGACCGCGATGGACTACGCCCTGCTGCGCCGCGGAGGGGGAGCACCCGGCACGGCGGGATAGCGGCGCGAACGCCTGGGGAGCGCCGCGAACGCCCGCCGGCGCTGCGAACGCCCGCACATGGTGTGGTGGTTGCGCCAACCTTCGGCCGCGGTCCGACGGTCGCGCCAACGCCCGCCCACGCAGGGACGACCGCCGCGTTCGCGCCCACCGGTTCGGTCTGCCCCACCCAGGCCGCACCGGGTTCCACCACCTCGCGTCCGGGTGGCCGCACGGTCGTGGGCGGGCACAAGGGCGCGCGATGGTGGAGCGGTATCGGTGAACCCCTGAGGAGTCGTCGTGTCCGCACCCATGGTCCGTGTCCCCGGCAGCCCCGCCCTCCTGAGCCGCCGTCGTTGCTGTGCGCTGGCGGTGGCCCTGACCGGGTCGACGATCGCGTTGGCCCCACCGGCCACCGCCGCCGAGCGCCGGCCGCCCATCCGGGACCGATTGCGCCACGAGGCGGAGCAACTGCTGCGGGACGGCGGCTACGTGAACGCCGCGATCGTGGTGCGCGACGGGCGCGAGCGCAGTCAGGCGTACGCGGGGCCGGCCGACCTGCGCACCGGGCGGCCCGTACCGCACGACGCGCGGCTGCGGATCGGCAGCGCGACCAAGGCGTTCGTGGCCACCGTCGTACTGCAACTGGTGGCCGAGGGAAGGCTCTCGCTCGCCGACTCGGTGGAGCGGTGGTTGCCCGGGGTGGTCACCGGCAACGGCAACGACGGACGCCGGGTGACCGTGCGCCACCTGCTCCAGCACACCGGCGGCCTGCACAACTACTCGATCGAACTCCCGGATACCGCCGCGGGTTTCGAACAGGTGCGGTTCCGTGACACGAACGCCCGGGAGTTGGTGGACGCGGCGATGCGCTTCGCCCCGAGCTTCCCGCCCGCCGCCCCCGAGGACCCGACGCCGAACTGGGAGTACTCGAACACCGGTTACGTCCTGGCCGGGATGATCATCGAACGGATCACCGGCCGTTCCTGGGCTGACCAGGTGCGCACCCGGGTGCTGCGCCCGCTTCGCCTCGACGACAGCTACGCACCCGGCGGCGATCCGACCCTGCCCGCGCCGTACGCCCACTCCTACCACCGCTTCCCGGACCGGGACGCCTGGGTGGACACCACCATCCGCAACATGTCCTGGGGCGACGCGGCCGGCGAGATGATCAGCACCCACGCCGATCTGGACCGCTTCTTCACCGCGCTGCTCGGCGGCCGACTGCTGCCGCCCGCGCAACTCGCGCTGATGCGCACGACCGTACCGATGCCGGCCGACTTCGAGCAGGTCATGCCGGGGGTGCGCTACGGCCTGGGGCTGATGCGCCAACCGCTGCCGGGCGGCGGATACCGCTGGGGGCACGGCGGCGACATCGAGGGCAGCAAGATCCGGATGGGCGTCACCGAGGACGGCCGACGCAGCGTCGTGATCGTGGTCAACGGCACCGACGACGGCGACGAAATCGGGCTGCGCGCCGAGGTGGCCGTACAACGACTGACCGACCGACTGCTCGCCCCCGAGGCATGAGCGCACGTCGGCCCCCGAAGCGGCGCCCACATCGGTCGCCGCTCCCGGACACCTCCACGGAGGAACACGCGATGAACTCGATTACCACACGGGTACGTTCGAGGCCGTACCGGGCCGCCTGCCTGCTCGCCGTCGGCCTCGTGCTCGCCACCACGAGCACCGCCACGGCGACGGCGAGCGAGCCGGCCGCCGCACACGACCCGGCCGCCTCCCGCCTCCAGCGCGACACCGACGCGATCCACGACGCCGGCGCGATCGGCGTCACCGTGCGCTACACCGCGCCCGGCACGGTACGCACCACTCGAAGCGGCGAGGCCGAAGCGCACACCGGCCGACCGGTGCCCCGGGACGGCCACTACCGGATCGGCAGCACGACCAAGACCTTCGTGGCCACCGTCACCCTGCAACTGGTGGCGGAGGGCCGGTTGCGGCTGGACGAGCCGATCGAGACCTGGCTCCCGGGTGTGGTGCGCGGCAACGGCAACGACGGCCGCCGGATCACCCTGCGGCACCTGCTCCAACACACCAGCGGGATCCCCGGCTACACCGCGCTGCCCTCCGCCGTCCCGGCGCTGTACTCGGCACGCGGCTACCGGGAGAACCGCTTTCGGCACTACCGGCCCCAAGACTTGGTCGCCGCCGCGCTCACCCTGCCCGGCCGGTTCGAACCGGGTACCGCGTGGGCCTACTCGAACACCAACTACCTGCTCGTGGGCATGATCATCGACCGGGTCACCGGCCGCTCGTGGGGCGAGGAGGTACGCGACCGGATCCTGCGCCCCCTCGGCCTGCACGACACCCGGGTCCCGGGCGACGACCCGTATCTGCCGCAGCCGCACGCGCAGGGCGGGCACACCTTCGCGGGCGACAGCCGCCCCACCGACACCACCGTGCTCAACCACACCGTCGCCGACGCGGCCGGGGCGATGTACGGCACGCCGAGCGACATCGACCGCTTCTTCGCCGCGCTGCTCTCCGGTCGGCTGCTCGGGCCCGGCGAACTCGCCGAGATGCGCCGCACGGAGCCGATCCCGGACGAGCCCGGGCGCGGCTACGGCCTGGGTCTGGAGAGCACCGAGCTCAGTTGCGGCGGGGAGTACTGGCACCACGGCGGCAACGATCTCGGCTTCTCCAGTGAGAACGGCGTCACCGCCGACGGTCGACGGGCCGTGCTGGTGGTACGCAACGGTGTCGACGAGAACGACGAGGCGGGCGGCGCGCGCCAGGACGCGGCGACCAGGGCGCTGATCGACCACGCGCTGTGCGCGCCCGACCCGTCTCGTCCGTGAACTATGGCTTGGATGAGAGCAATTCGGCCCACCCCTCCAGGGTGGGCCGCTCCGCGAGGTCGGCGAAGTCCACCACGACTCCGTATTCGCGGGTCCAGCGTTCCACCAGGGCCATCACCCGCACCGAGTCGAGGCCGTAGTCGACCAGGTTCTCGTCGTCGGGGATGTCCGTCGGGTCCTCGCCGAGGATGTCGGCGACGTCGGTGCGGATCAGTTCGAGAGTAAGCGCCATGTCCGTCTACTTCCCCGCGAACAGCGACGCGGTGTCGGTGACCACCGCACAGTTCGCCGCGGCCCAGTGCAGGGCCATCCGGTGGTTGTCCGAGGTGAAGTCGGCCACCGCGTCCGCCACCACGAACGCCCGGATGTCCTGCATCCACGCGTCGCACGCGGTGGTCATCACCCCGATGTGCGCGTACACACCGACGATCACCAACTGATCGCGGCCGAGGTCGCGCATCCACGCGCGCAACTCGGTGCGTACGAAGGCGCTGTACTTCCACTTGGTCAGCACGGTGTCGGCGGGCCCGGGTGCCACGGCGGGCACGATCGCCGCCGCGTGCGGGTCGTCCGGCAACCCCGGACCCCAGAAGTCCTGTTGGAGACCCCGCTGTTCGGCACTCTGGCCGCCGGGCTGCGCGGAGTAGACCACCGGCACTCCGAGCCGCGCGCAGTCGTCCTTGAGGCGGGCGACATTGGCGAGCAACTCGGTGACCGGGGAGGCGTCGGGTTCGAACGCGGACAGGAAGTAGTTCTGCAGATCGTGCACGAGCAGCACGGCACGGGCCGGGTCCACGGTCCAGTCCACCCGATTCGTCGGCAGATCGGCCGCGTCCGGCATTGGATAGGGGGCGATCTTCGGCAATGCCATGGCGGGTGCGGCCTTTCGGGGCGGGAATCGACGGGGGGCGGGGGAGTTCGTTGTTCAGTCGCGGTGTTCGGCCAGTCCGGCGGCGATCGCCGTACGCAGGTCCTTCTTGCTGACCTTGCCGACGCCGGTGTAGGGGAACGTCTCGACGAACTCGACGTGGTCGGGCACCTTGTACCCGGCCAGGCCGCGCTCGCGGACGAAGCGGCGGATCGCGACCGGCTTGAGCGGTTCGGCGCCGGCGCGCAGGATCACGTACGCGCAGGTGCGCTCACCCAGGTAGGCGTCCGGCACCGCGACCACGGCCACGTCGTGCACGGACGGGTGGGCGAGGATGTGGTTCTCCACCTCCTCGGCCGCGACCTTCTCACCGCCCCGGTTGATCTGGTCCTTGGCCCGGCCCTCGACCACGAGATGGCCGGAGGGGAGCCGGCGGACCACGTCCCCGGTGCGGTAGAAGCCGTCCTCGGTGAACGATCTCGCGTTGTGCTCGGGCGCGTTCCAGTAGCCGCGAATGGTGTACGGACCCCGGGTGAGCAGGTGTCCGGTCTCGCCTTCGGGCAGATCCACGTCGGCGTCGTCGACGATCCGGATCTCGTCGTCCGGCGAGATCGGCCGCCCCTGCGAGGTGACGATCACCTCTTCCGGGTCGTCGAGTCGGGTGTAGTTGACCAGGCCCTCGGCCATCCCGAACACCTGCTGGAGCGTGCAACCGATGGCGGGGGCGACCCGGCGGGCCGCCTCCGCACTGAACTTCGCGCCGCCGACCAGCAGAACACGCAGGCTGCTCAGGTCGAAACCGCCGCGCTGGGCCGCCTCGGTCCAGGCCAGCGCCAGCGGCGGCACCACGCCCGTGATGGTCACCCGTTCGCGCTCGATCAGCGCGAACGCCACGTCGGGAGTGGGCCTGGGGCACAACACGACGCGCGCTCCGGCGTACAGCGCGCCGAGCGTGCCGGGCGAGCTGAGCGGGAAGTTGTGCGCGGCGGGCAGCGCGCACAGGTACACGCTGTCCGCGTCCACGGCGCAGATCTCGTTGGAGCCGCGCAGCGAGTAGATGTAGTCGTCGTGCGTGCGCGGGATCAGCTTGGGCACGCCGGTGCTGCCACCGGACAATTGCAGGAAGGCGAGTTCGCCCGGGCCGGGCGGGTCGGTGATCTCCACCGGGTCGCCGTCCACGTCGGCCAGCGCGGTGTGCTCGCCGGGGTCGCCGACCACCAGGACGTGCTTGAGCGAGGGCAGGTCGGCGCGCACCCTGCTCGCCAGCGCCCGGTGGTCGTAGCCCTCGCAGACGTCCGGGATCACATAGGCGACCGCCTCGGTGAACGCGCAGAAATAGGCGATTTCGGTCTCGCGGTGCGCGGGCAGCGCGAACACCGGCAGCGCACCGATCCGGAACAGCGCGAAGACCACGCCGAAAAACTCGGCCACATTGGGGAGTTGCAGGACCACCCGGTCGCCCCGGCCGATCCCGCGGGCGAGCAGCCCGGCGGCGATCCGGTCGGCCCGCTCGTCCAGGTCCGCGTAGGTCCAGCGGCGGTCGCCGTCCACGATCGCGATCCGGTCCGGGTGTGCGGCGGCGCGCTCGCGCAGCATGCCGCCGAACGTTTCGCCGCGCCACCACCCGGCGGCCCGGTAGCGCTCGGCGAACTCGGCGGGCCAGGTGGGCGCGGGCACGAAGTTCGGGGCGCTCATCGCCGACCCGCCACGGCGTGCAGGAAGGTGCCGAACTTGGCCTCGGTCTCGGCGGTCTCCGCCGCCGGCGAGGACGCCGAGACGATGCCCGCCCCGGCGTACAGGCGCAGCGTGTCCGCGTCCGCCTCGGCACAGCGGATGGTGACCACCCATTCGCCGTCGCCGTCCGCGTCGCCCCAGCCGACCATGCCGGTGTACAGGCCCCGGTCGAACGGCTCCAGGTCGGCGATGGCGCGGCGCGCGGTCGTGGTCGGGGTGCCGCACACGGCCGGGGTCGGGTGCAGCGCGCAGGCCAACTCCAGCGCGGAGGCCGGGTCCTGCGCCGGAAGGGTGCCGGTGACGGTGGTGGACAGGTGCCACATCGCGGCAGTGCAGACCAGGGTCGGCCGCTCGGGCACCTCCAGCGTCTCGCAGTACGGCGCGAGCGCGGCGCGCACCGCGGCCACGACCACGGCGTGTTCGTGCAGGTCCTTCTCGGATTCGAGCAGGCCGGTCGCGCGGCGCACATCCTCGGCCAGATCGGCGCTGCGTTTGGCGGAGCCCGCCAGGGGGTTGGCCAGCACGTTCCGGCCGGTGCGCGAGACGAGCAACTCCGGGCTGGCGCCGATCAGCGTGCTGCCGGGCCGTACGCCCGGCACCGCGAACGTGTAGCCCTGCGGGTCGCGACGGGCCAGCCGTTGCAACAGCACGGGTATGTCCAGGGGTTCGGACGAGCGCAGTTCCAGCGTGCGGGCCAGCACCACCTTGTCGAGCGCGCCCGCGCGCATGCGCCGCACGGCCTCGGCCACGCCCGCCTCGTACACCTCGGGTGCGGGCACCGGGCGGATGTCCCAGGCGGTGCCGGTCGGTTCGGGCGCGGCGAGCGCGATCAGCGGGTCGGCGGACAGCGGCGGTCCCCAGGTCGCCGCCTCCGGGACCACCAGCGCGGCGCGCTCGCCCTGGTCGAACGGCACGGCGCCGAGCACGATCGCACTCCGCCCGCCGACCGGGCTCGCGGCCGCCAGCGTCTGTGCCACCCGAGTGGCCAACGGCCGCTCGTCGTCCTCGACTTCGGTCTGCGTGCCGTGGGTGAGCAGGGTGCGGGTGGGGGAGGCGAAGAAGCGCGCGCTGCCGGGGCGATACGCGTCGAGCAGCGCGGTCGCCGCGCCGACTGTGGCGAGACCGGTGGCTTCTGGGGTGGTCACCTGAGGCTCCTTTGATTCTCCGGCGGGATGCCGCGGAGTCCGAGCGGCTCGATCGGACGCCGAGCCGAAGCGGTGCGGGGTGCGGGTGGTGCCCGCCGAGCCGGGCGGGACGGGTGTGGGTCGTGGCCCGGCGCGGGTGCTGAGGGTCCGTCACACGTGCAGCGTCGCGCCGCCGTCGACGTACATGTTGTGCATGGTGATCTGTTTGGCCCGGTCCGAGGCGAGGAAGACGACCGCCTCGGCGATGTCGGCGGGGTCGGCGATCCGGCCCAGCGGGATCCCGGTGCGGAAGCCGGCGAGGTCGCCCTCGATCACCCGTCGCGGCGCGTCCGCGTCGGTCCACAGGGCGCGTTGCATGGGGGTGTCGGTGGAGCCGGGTGAGACCACGTTGCAGCGCACGCCGCTGCGCGCGAGTTCCAGGCCCAGACACATCGTGAACATGGTCGCGGCGGCCTTGGACGCGGCGTACGCGGCCATCCCGGCGCGGGGGATGCCGGCCGCGTTGGAGCCGACCGTGACGATGCTGCCCGTTCCGCGCTCGGCCATCGGACCGGCCACCGCGCGGCTGGTGTGGAAGACCCCGGTGCTGTTGACCGCGAACGTGTCCGACCAGGCCCGGTCGGTGAGTTCGGTCACCGGCGAGGTGTGCAGCACGCCGGCGACGTTGACCAGGATGGCGATCGGGCCCAGGTGCCGCTCGATCGCGGCCACGGTGGCGGAGACCGCCGGGCCATCGGTGACGTCGAGCGGATAGGCGACCACCGCGCCGGTGTCGTCGTCGGCCATCAGGGCCTTGACACCGACCGGATCGCGGTCGGTGGCGGCGACGGTGGCACCGTGGTCGACGAGGGCCCGGACGACGGCGGCCCCGATGCCCTGCGCGGCGCCGGTGACCACCGCGACGCGGCCGGCGAGGTCTGATGGGTGCACGAAATTCCCCTCGGCAAACACAGCCCCCGAGTCGAGGCTTAGGTGAGCCTAACCTAACTTCGCACGTACGGTCGATGGTGGTGGGGCGCCCTCGAGCCACCCGACCCCGCGTGGCCGACCGGCGCCCCACCCCCGGCGCCCACCCCTTCGAAACGCCCCTCGGGGGCCTGCGACGACGGCGCCTCGGCGTCGCGTTCACGGGTACTCGATGGGGTCCGGGAGGGTGCCCGGGGGTGCTCGGGAGCCCCTCGAAGGGCCTTGTGTTCTTAGGTTAGCCTCACCTTATGACTGTGCATCAGCCGATTCCGGGAAAGTCGGCGGGTTTCCCGAGCGACCCCGCCGACGCGACGCCCGAGCCCGCCTCGGACGATCGCCCCGACGCCCCGTCGAGGAACCCGCACGGCCGGCGCACGGTGCTGCTCTCGGCGATCGTGCTGGTGGCCGGCGTGCTGGTGTTGGCCGGGCTCTCGCTCTCGGTGGGGGCCGGCGAGGTCGGCGCGCGCGGCGCGTTCGACTACCTCTTCGACCGGGGCGGCGCGCGCTCGGACAGCCATCTGACCCTGGTCATCCGCGATCTGCGGCTTCCGCGCACGCTGACCGCGCTGCTCGCGGGCGCCGCGCTGGGTACGGCCGGCTGCCTGCTCCAGACGGTCACCCGCAACCCGCTCGCCGAGACCGGCCTGCTCGGCGTCAACGCCGGCGCCTCGCTCGGCGTCGTACTCGGCATCACCCTGGTCGGCGTGCAGACCGGATACGGCTACCTGCTCTGGGCGTTCGCCGGCTCGGCCGTGGCCGGACTGCTCGTGCTGCTGATCTCCGGTCAGCGCGGCGGCGGTTCGCCGATGCGCCTGGTGCTCGCCGGCGCGGCGCTGAGCGCGACCTTCGGCGGCATCACCAACGTGCTGATCGTCAACTCGGCCGAGACGTACGACACGTTCCGCTTCTGGGTGCTCGGCTCGCTGGCCGGCATCCAGGGCTTCGAGTCGCTCGGCACTCTGTCCCCGGTGCTCGCGGTCGGGTTCGCCATCGCGCTGCTGACCTCCCGATCGTTGTCCGCCCTGGTCCTGGGCGACGACCTGGCCCGCAGCCTGGGGCACCACCCCGCGTGGACCCGGGTCCTGGTCGCGTTGGCGGTGACCCTGCTCACGGCTTCCTCGGTGGCCCTGGTCGGCCCGATCTCCTTCCTCGGCCTGCTCGCGGGCTTCCTCGCCCGCACCATGGTCGGCCCCCGGATCCCGGCGCAACTGTGCTTCGCGGCGCTGATCGGCGCGAGCGTCCTGACCGCCGCCGACGTGGTGGCCCGCGTGGTGTCCCGGCCGTTCGAGGCCCCGGTCTCGATGATCGTCGCGCTGATCGGCGCACCCCTGCTGATCGGCGTGGTCCGCTCGCGGCGGCTGGGCGCGCTGGGCCTGACCGACCCGGCCACCGCCGAGCCGGTGACCCGCAACACCCGTCGCTCGCCGCTCCGGCCGCTGCTCGCCCGACTGCCGCGCAGGCTGCGCGCGGTGCCCGAACACCTGGTGCTGCGCCGGGGCGGCCTGTCGCTGCTGCTGCCCGGCCGGGCCGTGCTGACCACGACCGTGCTCGCCGTCGCCCTGGTCGGCGCGGTCGTACTGTCCGTCTACTCCGGACAGCGCGAACTGGGCCTGGTTCGCACCTTCAACGCGGTCTTCGGCCGCGGCGACCACTTCGACGTGCTGCTCGTCCGGGAGTTCCGGCTCGGCCGGATCATCGCCGGGGTCGCGGCGGGCGCGGCGCTGGGCGTCGCGGGCTGTCTGACCCAGACCCTGGCCCGAAACCGGCTGGCCACCCCGGAGTTGCTCGGTGTCAACGACGGCGCGACCGCGGCCGTGCTGATCTCCGTCACGTTCAGTGCGAGCGGCACCTTCGGCGCGTGGTGGGCCGGACCGATCGGCGCGATGGTCGCCGTCGTGGTGGTCACCGCGGTCGCCGGCGGCCTGGGCCAACGCGGGTATCGGGTCCTGGTGGTGGGCCTCGCGTTGTCCGCGCTGGCCTCGGCGATCACCCAGGTGGTGCTGTCCCGACGCTCGCTCAACTCGGCCAGTGCGCTGTACGTGTGGAGTTCGGGCAGCCTGAACGGGCGCGGCTACGACGTGGCCGGGCCGGTACTGATCGGCCTGGCCGTGCTGGTCCCGCTCGCGCTCGTGCTCGGCCGCAAGCTGGACGTGCTGCGCTTCGACGACTCCACCGCCGCCTCGCTGGGTGTGGACCCGGCCCGGATCCGGATGATCTGCCTGATCGCGGCGGTGTGCCTGGCCGGACTGGCGGTCGGGATCTGCGGACCGGTGGGCTTCATCGCGCTGGCCGCGCCGGTGATCGCCGGCCGACTGGCCGGGCCGCTGCGGGTGCCGATCCTCGGATCGATGCTGGTCGGCGCCATCCTGATCGTGCTGGCCGACATGCTCGGCCGAGTCCTATTGGACGGCGCGGAGATTCCGGTCGGCGTGGTCAGTACGGTGCTCGGGGGACCGTTCCTGCTCTGGGTCCTGCTGGGCCGATCCGGCGCGACCCGCGCGTAGACGTGTTCTGAGATATTTCCGGGCCGAACACGTGTACGTCCAAAGTGGCGGGGCAATTATGGCCGGGCACCGCTCATCACGCACCATGTGGGGCGCGGACGGGCAGTACACGGACGAGTAGGCTACGGATCAGTACGTCACAAACCGGTATGTCACAGACAAGTACGCCACAGACAAGCACGACACAGAGGGGGAGGTCGACCATGAACCCGGGCACCGACACCGCGTCCATAGCCGCCGTGGAGGCCACTCGCTTCCCGTTTCCCGGTGCGGAGGAGACAGTCGAGGTGCCGACTGTCGAGCTGCCGGCCGTCGAAGACATGGCGGAGGTCACCGCGAGCGACGCGCGCGCGATGTCCAAGGTGCTCTTCGATCGACTGCGGGTGTTGGAGGAGGGCACGCACGAGTACCAGTACGTGCGTAACACCCTGATCGAGCTCAACATCCCCCTGGTCCGGTTCGTGGCCGCCCGCTATCGCTCACGGCACGAGACGACCGAAGAGATGGTCCAGGTCGGCACGATCGGGCTGATCAAGGCGATCGACCGCTTCGACGCGTCGTTCGGGACCGAGTTCCCGACCTTCGCGATCCCCACCATCTCGGGTGAGATCAAGCGCTTCTTCCGGGACACCAGTTGGGCCGTGCACGTGCCGCGCCGGCTTCAGGAGCTGCGGCTTGAACTGGCCCGCGCCCGGGACGCGTTCACGTGCGAGTTCGACCGGGAGCCGACGCCCGGCGAGTTGGCCGAGCGACTCGGCCTCAGCGTCGAGGAGGTCACCGAGGGGCTGACCGCCGCCGCCGGCTACTCGGCCGCGTCGCTGGACGCGCCGGCCGGCGACGACGGTCCGACGGAGAGTTACGCCACCCGGTCCTCGTTCGTCGACCCCGGCTTCGAGATCGCGGAGAACCTGCACGTGCTCAAGCCGTTGCTGGCCGCGCTGCCGGAACGCGACCGGGCCATCGTGTCGATGCGGTTCGGTGAGGAGCTGACCCAGGCCCAGATCGGCGAACGCCTCGGGATCTCGCAGATGCACGTGTCTCGATTGCTCAATCGCATCCTGACCCGACTGCGGGCGGACATCCTGGCCGACTGAGCGACGGGCGCGCGGGCGCCCGGGTCCGGTATCCGCAGCGGCGGGTACCCGCGCGGCGACCTCGCCGGCGCGGGGTCGGACCGGCGCGCGCGCCCGGGAGTTCAGGCCCGCGCGTGGTTCAGCAGCGCGGCCATCGCCTTCGGGAAGTCCGCGGTGATGGCCGCGCCCGGTTCCGGGCCCACCCGGTCGGCGTCCGGATCGGTGATCTCCCGTCGATGCACGACTCGGGTGCCGCCGGTCGGCAGCCGGGTCAGGGTATGGCCGAACCGGAGCCGCAGGCCGTCGGTCTCGGTCTCGTCCGCGTAGCGCGCGTTCTCCTCGATCGCCACGATCAGCGGGCGGATGGGCTGTTGTCCGGTCGGGGTCATCGACACATGACCGCCGACCTCGAACGGGCCCTCCAAGGAGACCGCTTCCATCGAGGTGTCCCAGCGCGCCCAGCTGTCGACGTCGGCCAGGACCCTCCAGATCGCGTCGGCGCCGATCCCGGTGTCGACCGTGTGTTCCTGAATCCACATGACGTACTCGCTCCGTCTCCCGTACGCCCATTTAATCTACGCAAAGATTATCTTTGCAGGGATCGAAGCCCAGTCGGCCCCTGATCCGCCGAGGGGGAACAGGCGCATGGCTCGCTTCGTTGTTCGGTCGGCTGCACCGGGCCGAGCCGTCGGGCCGGGCGTGGGCCGACGCGATGGTGTCGGCGTGCGGGACGCGGTACATGGGACGCGGTGCGTGGGACGCGGTGCGGGGCGTGGGGCGTGGACGCCCATCGCACGGCGGCCGGCGTACCCAAGACGACACGGGTGCGCACGCGCCCGCGGAAGTGGAGGCCCAGTGGGATCGTCCGGTGCTCTCACCCGGTCCGTACGTCGCCTCCTGGGCAGACCCGGAACGGTGGCCCCGACGAGCCTGCGCCCGCTGGTGCGGCGCGCGGCAGAGCGCGAGTCGGCGCTGCGCGAACTCTCCGACGCGCGGTTGCGGGCGGCGGCGGACGCGCTGCGGACGCGGGCCGCGGCGGGCGCATGGGACGACGACGCGCTGGTCGAGCTGTGCGCGCTGGGCCGCGAGGCCGGGTATCGCACGTTGGGGGAACGAGCCTTCGACGTACAGCTCCTGGGTGTGTTGAGCCTGCTTCGCGGCACGGTGGTGGAGATGGCCACCGGCGAGGGCAAGACCCTGGTGGGCGCGTTGGCCGCGGCCGGGTTCGCGATGCAGGGCCGGCGGGTGCACGTGCTCTCCGTCAACGACTACCTGGCCCGCCGCGACGCGGAATGGATGCGGCCAATCTACGAACTCCTGGGCGTACGCGTCGCCCATGTGACCCAGGACGCCACCCACGCGCAGCGGCGGACGGCCTACGCCCAAGACGTCGTGCACGTCGCGGTCGGTGAGGTCGGCTTCGACACGTTGCGCGACCGATTGCGCACCGACGCCACGGAGTTGGTGCTGCCCGAACCCGACGTGGCGATCGTCGACGAGGCCGACGCGGTGCTGATCGACGAGGCCCGGATCCCGCTCGTCCTGGCCGGCGGCGTCGCCTCGGGCCCGGACGAGGCCGAGGCCGCCCGGGTGGTCGCGGACCTGGTCGAGGGGCGGCACTACGAGGCCGAGGCGGACGGCATGACCGTGCACCTCACCGACGCGGGCGTGAGCGAGGTGGAACGCGCGCTCGGGGTGGACAACCTGTTCGCGCTCGGCATGGACACGCGCCTGTCCCAGGTCAACGTCGCGCTGTACGCGAGTGTGCTGCTGCGTCGCGACGTCGACTACCTGGTCCGCGAGGGCCGGATCAGCCTGGTGGACGCCAACCGCGGGCGGGTGGCGCAGCGGCAACGCTGGCCCGACGGCCTGCACGCGGCGGTGGAGGCCAAGGAGGGCCTGGTCGCCGGTCCGCGCGGCGAGGTGCTGGACCAGATGATCGTGCAGGACCTGATCGGCGGCTATCCCACGGTGGCCGGGATGACCGGCACCGCGGTGATCGTGGCCGAGCAACTCCGCGAGTTCTACCGCCTGGAGACCGGCGACCTGCCCACGAACCTGCCGTGCGTGCGGATCGACGAGCCGGACCGGCTGTACGACGGCGAACAGTCGCGCGACGCCGCGCTGATCGACCTGATCGAGCGCACCCACGCCACCGGTCGGCCGATCCTGGTCGGCACCCGGGACGTGGCCAAGTCCGAGCAGATCGGCGCCGCGCTGCGGGAGTCGGGGCTGCGCTGCGCGGTGCTCAACGCCCGGGACGACAGCCGCGAGGCGGCGATCATCGCGGACGCGGGAGGGATCGGGGCGATCACCGTGTCCACCCAGATGGCCGGGCGAGGCACGGACATCCGGCTCGGCGGGATCGACGGCGCGGACCATGAACGGGTCGCCGAACTGGGCGGGTTGCTCGTCGTCGGCGTCGGCCGGTACCCCACCCGCCGACTGGACGACCAGTTGCGCGGCCGGGCCGGCCGACAGGGCGACCCGGGCACGTCGGTCTTCCTGACCAGCCTGGACGACGAATCCATCACCCGACACGCCTTCGACCCGCCGCCCCGGCCCACCCGGGTGGAGGCCGACGGCCGCATCCGGGACGCCTCGGTGCGCCGCTGGGTCGAGCAGGCCCAGCGGGTGGCCGAGGGCGCGCTCCTCGAAGGCCACCGCACCACGTGGCGCTACAACCGGCAACTCCGGCTCCAGCGCGAGGAGGTGCTCGAACTGCGCCACCGCGTCCTGCACGGCGACGAGGCGGCGCGCGTCCTGGCCGACCTGCGCCCCGAGCGCTGGGCCGAACTCCTGGACGCGGTGGGCGAATCGGTCCTGGCCGAGGCCGCCCGACAACTCTTCCTGTACGAACTGGACGAGGCCTGGAGCGAGCACCTGGCCCGCACCGCCGATCTCCGCGAGGGCATCCACCTGCGCGCGCTCGGCCGACAGAACCCGATCGACGCGTTCCACGCCGAAACGCAACGCGCCTTCGTCCCGCTGATCTCCCGCGCCCGAACCGCCGCGGCCGACCGCCTGGCCACCGCCCACATCACCGAATCCGGCCTGGACACCGAACGCTCCGACATCCAACGCCCCAGCTCCACCTGGACCTACATGATCCACGACCAACCCTTCGCGTCGATGGAGGACCCCTTCCTAACCACCATCGCCAAACGCGTGCGCGCCGGCGCCGGGGAGGACTGAGCGGGCGAGGGCCCGGCCGAGATCGAGGATCGGCCGTGGCCGCGCGACCGAGGCTCGTGGTGCCCGGCCGCGGCCTTCCGGCGGGCCGGCCCGCCGACCGGAGCCGGCGAGGGGACCGGCGCGGGGCCGTCGGGCTCAGGGGCCGGTCAGGGTGGTGAGGAGGCGGCGGGCTTCGGTTCGGGTTCGGGAGGGGCCGGGGGCGGCGGCTTCGGGGAGGCCGGGGATGGGGTCTCGGGCGCCGGTGGTGGCGGCCACGTGGACGGCCAGTTCGAGGAGGTCGGCGTGGCGGGTGGGTGGTGGTGTGGCGGCCAGGGTGTGCGGGAGGGCGGCGCGGAGGAGGTCCCATACGGTTTCGGCGGCGCCCGCGTCGGCGAGGTCGCGCAGGGCCGGGACGACGCGGGTCAGGGTGAGTTCGCCGTCGGCGGTCATCCGGCCCAGCAGCTCGCCGAGGTGGGCGCCGTCCGGGAGGCCGCGCGCGGCGAGGATGGCCAGTGCGTCCGTGGCGTGCGTACGGTCGGTGCGGTCGCGGGCGTTGAGGCCGTGGGCCAGGGCCAGGGCGAGCCCGACGCCGACCGGGCCGTCCGCGCCGGCGAGCATCGGGAGCAGGTGCCCGTCGCCGCGTCCGGACCGGGTGCGGTGGGCGAACTGCGGTACCAGGTGCGCGGCGATCAGGTCCCGATCGACGGGCAGGAAGGACGGCAGGCAGGACGACCAACGCGCGACGGACTCATAGTCGTAGCCGTCCAGGAGCCACTGCTCGGGTGTGCCGAGCCCGAGTCGGGTCCCGGTCGGCACCGTGGCGAGGGTCGCGGTCACCGGCTCGGCGTTCCGGTACCCGTACCGACCACGGTCGGTGGAGCGCCGCACGGCCTCCGCCGGCCCGGCCGAGGGCACGTGTCCGGCGGCCAGCCGCAGCGCCGCCCGGTCGCCCTCGGGTGTGCCCAACGCCGCTGCCCGCGAGGCGAGTTCGGGCTCCGGATCGATCGGCAGCCGGCGCAGCGCGTGCTCCAGGTCGAACGGCCAGGGTCGCCATCCCTCGGCCGCCGCGCGGCTCAGCCGATCGACGAGCGCGCCCGGGTCGATCAGGCCGTTCACCGCGGTGGGCGCGGAGAGCAGGATCGGCCGGGGCGCATAGGCCACGCCGACCGCGATCGCGCGCAGCCGGCGGGCGTACACCTCGTGCAGCGGGGTCGACTTCGGTCGGTGCAGCAAGGCGCGCCAGTGCTGCTCGCCGGGTGTCGGGTCGACGCCGGGATAGGGGTCGGCGGGCCCGCCCCGGGCGGGTGCCATGGCCGCGACGACCATGTGCGTCAACGGGTCGGCGTACGGCGGCGGTTGGTAGGGGTCGTCGGCGGATACCTCGGGAAGCTCGCCCGACAGGTACGGGAATTGCGCGCGGACCGGTTCCAGCGCGGTTCGCAATCCCGCTCGATCGGCGGCGGAGAAGGCGACCAGGGCGGCGAGTACCCGCTCGATCGCGACCGGGTCGGGTCCGCCGCGGGACTGCCGCCACAGCGCCGCGATCTCGACCGCCAATTCCATCGGGTCCACGATCGGCGGGGGCATCTCCTCGGGAACGAACTCGGGCAGTGGCAGCGGCTCCGGCGCGGCCCGACCGCGCCCGGCGCCCAGCCTGTCCCGCTGGTCCGGAGGCAATCCGGCGGCAGCGGCCAGCAGTTCGTCCCGATCCCGACGGTTCGCGTGATCGATCCAGCGCAGCGCCGAGGAGACGGCCCGGTGCTGGAGATCCGCCGGCTGCTGTGCGAACGTGACGGCGAGCACCGACAGCGCGGCGCCGGCGCGCGCCGCCGGGTCGCGCCCGGTCACCGTGTCCAGCCACCCCAACGCGGTGCGGACGATCTTCTTCTCGGTCCGGGTGCACGCGGCGCCCACGGCGTCCAGGGCAAGCTCGGCCGGCAGCACCCCGGCGCCATCGGCCCGGATCAGCGCGGCCAGCGCGACGTTCGCCACCGAGCCGGGCGCCATCGTCAGCAGGCCCACCAACTCCCGGGCGTGTGCGGTGATCTCCTCGGGGGTGGCGGCCAGTGCGTCGAACACCCGGAGATGGCCCGCAAGTTCGGTGGGCCGGCCGGGCCGACCGAGTCGGGCGACACACGCGGCGATCACGTCCGCCCGGCCGACCCGGCCCTGCGCTATCAGGTCCGGGAACGAGGCAGGCCAGGTCGGCCACCGGTCGAAGAGCGCGCCCACCCCGTCGACCTCGAACAACCGCAGCAGCAGCGCCGCGCTCCGGTCGCGGTCGACGGGCAGCCGGGAACTCCCCAGCGAGGCAAGGGTCGACGAGGCGGGGAGCGACGGGCCGGGAGGCGACAGGAGGGTGCTGTTCCACGGCTCGCGGAGCCAGGCCAGCAGGTAGCCGTCGCTCAGCGGCGGAGGCGTCCCGGTCGCCGCCGCCAGCGCCTCGACCAGGAGGTAGCGCTGCCGCTCTTCCTGTCGCACGGGCAGCCGCTCGGCCAGGTGGGTCATCAGTACCGTCAGCCAATTCGGCGCCCGATCCGACAGCGCGGCCATCACCAGCTCCACGCCGACCTCGTCGGTGACGTCGTCCGACCACATGCGCAGCGGGTTCCGGCCCAGCCACGCGGCCAGGGGGACGGCTCCGGGCAGTACCGCCGCGCCCGCCACGGCCAACGCGGGTCGGCGGCGCCAGGCCCGGGCGCCGCCGCGCCGTTCGGCACGTTCATAGGCGACGAGCGGCGCGACCAGCGCCTTGCGCCCGGCGGCATCGAGGCCGTGCAGGGCCGCGCCGACCGCGCGCGGGTCCTCGGCCTCGATCAGCTTGTGCAGCGTCGCCCACTCGGTCATTCGATCCCCACCGCTCTCGCGCCTCCCATGCCGATCTTCTCGACGGATCCGACCGCTCCCGACGACGCGTCGTCGCGCGACGTCGCCGCATACGGTGCCGGCGCCGGCCGACATCGCGCGACCGGGGGCGGACGGGCGGTGCGGCGGGCGGCTCGAAACGCGGGTGGGACGGAACGAGGACGGGCGGTGCGGCGGGCGGGTCCAAGCGGGCGGCGGCCCGGAACGAGGGCGCTGCGGGCCACGACGGAGGTTCTCGTTCTAGAGTCGGGTCATGGCAACAACAGACGAGGGGACCGTACGGGTCGACAGTTGGATCTGGTCCGTGCGCCTGACCAAGACCCGCTCGCTCGCCGCCGCGGCCTGCAAGGCCGGGCACGTGCGGGTCAACGGCGACAAGGTGAAGCCCGCCCAGTCGATCAGGATCGGCGACGAGGTGCGGGTGCGGCAGGACGGCCACGAGCGGATCGTGGTGGTCAAGCGCATCGTCCGCAAGCGAGTCGGGCCGCCCGTGGCCGCCGAGTGTCTGATCGACAACAGCCCCCCGCCGCCGCCCCGCGAAGAGGTGGTCGTGGTCGCCCGACGCGATCGTGGCGCGGGCCGCCCGACGAAGCGGGACCGGCGGGTGTTGGAACAGTTCCGCGAGCATTGACGGGTGGTGGGCCCGACTCCCCGAGCGGGCCCACCGACCCGGGTCAGCGCTCCGCCGGACCGCTCGGTCCGGTGGATCCGCTCGACCCCGCGGGCGCGACCGGCGCGGGCGGCGGCCCCGGCTCGGCCACCGCGCGCGGCAGTGTCTCGCCGCGGAAGAACGGCGGATGCGCGAACCGGTACCCGAGCATCAACACGGCACCCAGGAGCAACGCGCCGATCCCGGTCAGGAACACCCCGCCCAGTTGCCAGTGCGGCGGGAACGGCAGGGTCCAGTAGGTCGTGCCGTAGTCCTTGTCGGCGTACACGAGGCACGCGTCGACGAAGAAGTACGCCAACAACGCGCCGCCCAGGCCCGGCATGATGCCCTTGGTGATCAGATCGCGCCGGCTACGGGTGAGTACACGTCGGTAGAACCACACGCACGCGAACCCCGTGATGCCGTAGTAGAACGCGATGGCCAGCCCGATCGAGCCGATCGAGTCGGTCAGCACGTTGGTACTGACCCGGGTGATCGCCACGTAGAAGGCCACCGACGCGATACCCATCCCGACCGTGGACCAGGTCGGCACCAGGTTCCTGCTGTGCACGCGGGCGAACTTCTCCGGGATGGCCCGGTGCGCGGCCATCGACAGCGCGGTGCGCGCGGTCGGCAGGATCGTGGTCTGGGTGGACGCGGCCGAGGAGGTCAGCACCATGAACACGAGCAGCTTGGCCATGAACCAGCCGAACCCCTCGGTGCCGAACACGCTCGATCCGAGCCCGGACAGCACGTCCCCGGAGTTGTCCGGATTGGCCAGGCCGCCGCCGGTGTCGCCGGCGCCCGCGAAGGACAGCGCCGAAGTGCTGATCAGTACGTAGATCAGGAGCAGCAGCACGGTCGAGATGACCGCGGCCCGACCGGGCGTGTGCTTGGTGTCGGCGGTCTCCTCGTTGATCGCGACGGCCGTGTCCCAACCCCAATAGATGAACACCGCGGCCAACACGCCCTTGGTCAGCGCGTCGATCGAGTCGATCTCGAACGGGTTGAACCACGACCAACCGATGTGCACCGAGCCGTCCGGCGCGTTGCCGAGGTAGACCTTCCACAGCGCGGTCAGGCCGAGCGCGATCAGGACCACGACCTCGATGGTCAGCAACACCTTCTGGAGGTTCGCGGACAACTCGATGCCGACGTAGCAGATCCAGGTCATCAGGACGATCCACACGACACCGGCGAACGTCGTCCAGAAGGTGTCCTCGGCCAGGCCGTGGGCGCCGATCAGTCGGAAGCCGTACTCGCCCGCGATCTGCGCGAGGTTGGCCATCACGATGACGTCCGCGACGATGATCGCCCAGCCGCCCATCCAGCCGGTCATCGGGCCGAACGTACGCGATCCCCACGTGAACGTGGTGCCGCAGTCGGGGGTGTCCTCGTTGAGTTCCTTGTAGCCGTAGGCGATCAGGAACATCGGGATGAAGGCCAGGACCATGACGATCGGCGACTGGAGACCGACGCCTGCCACGATGATGCCGAGCGTCGCGGCGATGCTGTAGGCCGGTGCGGTGGAGGCGAGTCCGATCACGACACTGGAGGCGAGGCTCAGCGCGCCGGTCTTGAGGCCCTTCTCGCCGGCTGCGCGACGCAGCGGCGGTTCGGACGAGGCTGGTCTTGCGGGGTCGCTGGTGACCATGGCGAACCGTCCTGTCCTAGACGGGTGCTATCCACCCGTTTGACCGAAAACGGACCATCGGAAGCAGGCCATCAGATTAGACCCGCCGACAACCCGACCGGCAGCCCCGAAGCCCAGGGAAATCAAGGGATCTGATGCCACGTCAGGCGCATCGGACCGGCCCGTCGCGGGATGCGACGGGACGGTCACGTCGTGGCGCGGATTCGAGGCGGGCGGGTAGCGGGTTGTCGGGTGTTCGTCGTGGTGTGCGTTGGGTGTCGCGGTTGGGTGTCGTGCTTGTTCCCATGTCGCGCTCGCGCCTTGGGTGGTGTACGTCGCGTTCGCCCACCGCGTCCGAGTCCGCGTGCCGCTACGCCGTGAGCCCGGCCGGCTCCGGTGTCGTGACGGTCGGCGTCTCGGGCTCGGTCGCGCCGGCTCGGGTACGCATGCGCGAGTCGATCCGGGCGGCGGCCAGTCCGGCCAGGCCCAGACCCGCGCCGACCCAGGCGACGGCGGCGTAGTCGAAGCCCGCCGCGATCACCCGACCGCCCAGGAGCGGGCCGATGGTGATCCCGACGTTGAACGACGCCGTGTTGGCCGCGCCGGCCAGCGTGGGTGCGTCGGCCGCGATGGCGAACACCCGGGCGTTGACAGCCGGGTTGGCCGCGAAGCCGGCGAGTCCGAGGAGGAAGACCAGGGCGAGGGTGATCGGGACGTTCTCGGCGGTGAGCGCGAGCAGGATCGACACGGCCACGATGGTGCCGATGCTCGCGTACAGCGTGCCGAACGGGTGCTCGTCGGCCACTCGGCCGCCCATGGTGATGCCGACCACCGCGCCCACGCCGTACCAGGACAGCACGAGCGGCACCCACGCCTCGCCGATGCCGGTGGTGTTGGTCAGCATCGTGCCCAGGTAGCTGAAGACGGCGACGACGGCGCCGAAGCTGAATGCGGTGGTCGCGTAGGCGACCCATAGCTGTGGCCGGCGCATCGAGCGCAGTTCGGTACGTACCGAGCGCGGCGCCTCGTGGGTGGGGCGCCCGGGCGGCAGGACCACATACACCGCCACGGTGCTCAGCGCGGTGAGGGCGGCGACCGCCCAGAACGCCGCGCGCCAGCCGGCCCAGTTGCCGATCATGGTGCCGAGCGGAAGGCCGACGACGGTGGCCAGCGACAGGCCGCCCGCGACCACGGCCATCGCCTTGGCCTTCGCGTTCGACGCGACCAGGCCGAGTGCGGTGACGGCGGCGACGGCCCAGAAGCCGGCGTACGCGACGGCGCTCACGAAGCGGGTGGCCAGCACGAGCCAGTAGCCGGGCGCGAGCGCGCCGACCACGTGGCCGAGGATGAAGACGACCTGGAACGCGATCAGCGCGGTACGGCGCGGCCATTGCAGCGTGGCGACCGCGAGCAACGGCGCGCCGACGACCATGCCGACGGCGAAGGCCGAGATCAGCAGGCCGGCGTCGGGGATGGACACGCCGAGGTCGTCGGCCATCGTTTCGAGCAGCCCGGAGAGCATGAACTCCGAGGTGCCTTGCGCGAATATGCCTAGGCCGAGGATGTAGACGGCTAGGGGCATGGGGACTCCCGAGTCGGTGGGTGTGCGGGGGGAGGGTGGCGGATCTCGTTTTGTAATGAACGGTTCAAAATCTGGGCATGCGTGATCCCGCTTGATCCGCAGCGATGGCGATGGCGCGGGCGTGCGGGAGCGAGGGTGCGCGGCGTCGGCCGTCGAGTCGTCGGGCCGGTCGTGTCCTTTGTGTGGTGGCGATGTCCTACAGCAGGCCGAGTGTCGTGTTCGCGATCGCATCCAGGCCGGCGCGGTTCACGCCGCTGCGTGAGGCCAGGCGGATGGCCGAGACCGTACCGATCACGGTGTGCGCGAGGGCGTCGGTGTCCTTGGCCGGATCCACGTCGCCGTCGAGCCGGCCGACGTCGATGGCCGCCTTGATCGCGGCATGCCGGCGCTCGTAGTCGCGCTTGAGCAGCGAGGCCACCTCCGGGTCGCGGCCCGCGAGTTCGATCGCGGTGTTCACGACCAGGCAGCCCCGGCGGTCGCCGGTCTCCTCGTCCTCGTCGATCACGATCGCGGCCAACAGTTCGCGGATCTTGTCGTGGACGGGCCGATCGCTCTCCAGGTTCGCGACCTGAATGGTCGTCATGTGCTCGATGTAGCGACGCAGCGCCCGCAGGAACAGATCGTGCTTGCTGCTGAACGTGTTGTAGATGCTGCTGCGGCCCAACCCGGTCGCGTCACAGAGATCCTGCGTCGACGTCGCCTCGTAGCCGGTCGCCCAAAACGCCTCGAGCGCCGCCTGCACCGCCTGTTCCTCATCGAACTGCCGTGGTCGAGCCATGCAAGAACGCTAACAGATTCTGTAACCACCAGTCCAATACTCCCGTCCCGTGCGCGCCTCGTGCTCATGCGTCGCACCGCACCGCACCGCGTCGCACCGCACCGCGTCGCACCGCACCGCGTCGCGCCGGACCGTGCCTCGCCAACCGCCCCGCTTCCGCCCCGCCGCACCGCGCGTGTGGCGCCTTCCCCCGGCCCCGCGCGTCGTGCCCATCGTGCGCCGCGCCCCAATCCGTCGTCGCGTCCCGCGTTTCGCGTGTACCCCGGCGTGTGGTGGTGGCGGCCTATGGGTGGAGGTGGGGGGCGAGGGTGGTTGGGGTGGTGGCGGTGGCGAGGAGGCGGGTGCGGATGGCGGTTGTGGCGCGGGCGTAGGCGCTTTTGTCGTCGTGGAGCATGCTGATGCCGTTTGCGGTTTCCAGGAACGCGATCAGTTCGAAGACGAGTTGGGCCGTGTCGAGGTCGGCTGGGGCCTCGCCGGTGGTCTTCGCGGCTTCGGCCTCGGTGATCAGGAGTTCGCGCCATCCTCGCCACGATCGCGCGAGCGCATCGCGGACCCGGCCCGGTCGTGCGTCGAACTCGGCCGAGGTGTTGAAGAAGAAGCAGCCGCCGGGGAAGACCCGGTCGCGGGAGTAGGCGATCCAGCCCTCGGTCAGCCGCCAGAGCCGGAGCAGGCCGGCCGGCTCGGTCCGTGCGGGTGTCACGACGTGCTCGATGTAGATGTCGGTGGCCGCGCCGATCGCCGCGAGCTGGAGTTCCTCCTTCGATCCGAAGTGCGCGAACACCCCGCTCTTGCTGATCTCCAGGTCGCCCGCGAGCCGACCGATGGAGAGACCTTCGAGTCCCTCCACGGACGCGATGTCGGCGGCACGCCGGACGATCGCCTGTCGGGTCCGGTCGCCCTTGCGGACCCGCCCATCCGTCGGAGACGCGCTCACGACCACTCCTAGCTCCGCCGGCCGGCACGTCGGCCGGTCGGCCGATCGGCGTCGATTATCTCCCGGTCCGTCTTGACAGTCTCTTGGTGTTCGATAAATAGTACGACCGGTCGTGCAGTTTTGCCAGACTGCTGCGGAGCGACCGGCTCGCCGGCCGTTCCCGGCCGTTCCCGCGACCGGCCACACGTGCCATCGACCCATCGACCCATCGAGCGACTCAAGGGGCACATTCATGACGGATACCAAGGCACCCGGCGGCGGCACGCTCGCCGTTGTCGGGTCCGAGATCGACGCTCTCGACGTGCGGGCGTTGCATCGCCGCGCGATCGTGTTCGCGCTGGACACGCTCCGACCGGTCCGGAGCGGGCAGATGGACCTGCCCACGCCGTGTGCCGGGTGGGATCTCCGCGATCTGATCGGCCACATGGTCGCGGAGAATCGAGGCTTCATCGCCGCGGCCGGCGGCAGTACCGAACCGGACGCCTGGCGTGACGACGCGCTCGGGGGGGACCCATGGGTCGACTTCGCCACCACGGCGGTCGACGTCGTGGCGGCGCTGGCCGGTGACGAGGTGTCGGAACGCAGTTTGCTGATCCGGGAGTTCGGGTCGTTCCCTGGCTCGGTCGCGATCGCCATGCACTTCGTCGACAATCTCGTGCACGCCTGGGACGTCGCCCGCACGATCGGCGCGCCCGACACCATCGATCCCGAACTCGCCCTGATCGCACTGGACTTCGCCGAGCGCTGGAAGCTGGGCAAGCCCGGCGGCGCGTTCGGCGGCGCGGTCGAGGCCCCGGCGGACGCGACGCCGGGTGAGCGTCTCGTAGCGCTGCTCGGTCGGACGCCGGATCGGCGGGCCGGATGAGCGCCGTCATGACATCCGTGCGAGTCGCGCTCCGGGCCACGGGCGCGGTGTCCCCGCAGGCGGCCGGCGCGCTCGCGTACCGCTTCTTCCATCGCCCGGTCATGCGTGGTCGGGTGCGACCCGCCGAGCGCTCGGCGCACATGTTCGCGACCACCGAGACGCTGGACGTCGGCGGCAAGCGGGTGGTCACCTACCGGTGGGGAGACGGCGCCGAGCCGGTATTGATGCTGCACGGCTGGCAGTCGCGCGGTTCGCGATTCGCGGCGTTCGTCGAGGAGTTGCGGGCCCGCGAATTGACCCCGATCACCTTCGACGCGCCCGGGCACGGGGATTCGGGCGGAACCTGCACCAATGTCCTCGAATACGCCGAGATCGCTCGGCGACTCCAGGATCGGTACGGCGACTTCCGTGCCGTGCTCGCCCATTCCCTCGGCGTGCTGGGCGCGTTCCAGGCCCTGCGCTCGGGGGTGCGAGCCGAGCGCGTGGTGGCCGTCGGCGCGGTGTGCGACATGGAGTACCTGCTGGACCGGTTCAGCTCCGAACTGGGCCTCGCCGCACGGGTCAAGGCCGAACTGCGGGCGCGGGCGGACGCCCGGCTGTTGGCTCCGGAATCGGACATCTGGCAGCGCTTCTCCGCGTCGTACGGTCCCGAGTCGGTACGGGTCCCGATCCTGGTCGTGCACGACGAGGACGACCACATGGCCCTGGCCGACCAGGGGCATCGGCTGGCGGCGGCCTACCCCGACCAGGCTCGGTTGTTCGTCACCCGGGGCCTGGGCCACAGCCGAGTGCTCGGCGATCCGACCGTGGTCGCCGAGGTACTGCGCTTCCTCGACGCGGCGCCCCGGCGGGAGCCCGCCGAGGAGTGCGCGGCGTAGCGAAGGCGGTCGGCGCCGGCGGGTGGGCGGGCGCCGACCGCCGCGTCACCCGCCGGATCCCGCTCGCCGGCCCGAGGTCGGGTCGACGCGCCGAGTCGAATTCCACGGCGCCTTCCACGGATACCGATCCAGGACGCGCACCGGCGGTACGACACCCGACGTCGGGTCGTCGACGATCCGGTTGTACCGGAGCCCGAAGTAGTTCGCCGTCGGCAGGCCCGCGAGCAGCGGACCGTCGAAGCTGCCGGTGCCCTTGGCCATGTCGGTGTGCGCGTTGGCCAACTGGATGTAGGTGAACGTACGCGCGCTGCGGCTCACCCATCCGGTGAAGATCACCACGTGGCCGTCGTGGGTGTCGTCGAGGGCGTCACCGGGGAGCAGGTCGTTCGGATCGACCCGGACGGTGACCGAACGCCGGTCGAGCGAATCGGTGTTGACGTCGGTGTTCGGGAGGTGCCACGCCATCGCGACCATCCCGGAACAGTCCGTGCGGTAGTCGTGGGCACCTTCCGGGTCCGGGGCCTCGGCGGCTTGGTCGTACTGGACATCGCGGTCGTACCAGTCCTCGGCGCGCTCCAGTACCTCGGAGCGGGTGATGTCCCCACCCGGCTCGGACGCGACCTCGGACACGGCTCCCGAGACGCCCTCGGAGACCGTCGGCACCGCGGCTTCGGCCCGAGGCGCCGCCGCCGATCCGCCGAGCACGACGGAGCAGAGCACGGAGAGCCCGATCAGGAGGCGCAGGTGAAGAATTCCGGCGAATAACATGAATCGACGCATTTCACCAGATTCATCCATCATCATGCGCTCCTTGCGGACCGGCGGGCCATCAGGCGTGTCGGCCGCAAGGTGACCGGCGAACTCGCCCGGCCCGGTCGGGCCGCCCGGATCGTTCGGGCCCGGCCGAGACGGGTGCCGGTTCCGGTGCCGGTACGTCGGTGTGGGCGGCGATGCTGGGCCGCGCGGGGACGACGACCGCGCGCTGATGCTTTCATCGATGCACCGCTTCGGTGAACGGGCACTGCGGCGGGTGGCTGCCGGGTGGGGGCGGCTCTGGCATGGCGCGGGGTCGCGTGTCAACATCCGACGATGGACATTGGCGAGGTCGGGGATTGCGCGGTGGACACGCCACTGGGGGAGTTGCGAGTCCGGGACGGCGGGCGCGGCGGCGTCGGGCCGGTGGCCGAGCTGCCGGAATTCTTCTGTATCGACGGTCGCGGGTTCGGCGGGTACACGGCCGCGATCGCCGCGCTGGGCGCGACGCGGTACGCCCCGGGCAAGCAACTGCGCAGCCTGCGGGCGGTGTTCACGAAAACTGCGGTCGCGGGCGAACTGGAGCTGGAGGTCCTGCCGTTGGTACGTGGACGGACCGCGACCTCGGTGCAGGTGATGGTGCGTCAAGGCGGGGAACCGGTGGTCGCGGCGTTGACCTGGTTCGCCGCTCCCGGGCTGCTTCCTGCCGAGGGCGCCGGTCGGCGCGCGGTGGCGGGGGTGCCCGGGCCGGAGGACTGCCCTCGGCTGCCGTGGCTGGCGAAGATCGTGCCGTTCCTGGGCGGGTTCGACGAGCGGGCGGTGGACTACCCGTTGTCGGCGGAGGAGTTCGACGGGGACTTCCGCGGCGACGACGGCGACTCGATCGCGCTGTGGGCGGTCCCGCAATGGCCCGCGCCGCGCGACGGCGGTGGTGGTGACCGGGACGAGGGCGAGGGCAAGGGCGAGGACACGGTCTCGGCCGCGATCGCGGAGCGTCTGGTCGATGTGATGTTGTTCGACGCGCACCTGATGGACGCGGCGTATCGCGGGGCCGCGCGGGGGACGGTGATGACCTCGCTGGACCTGGACGTGACGTGGCACGCGGAGGCGGGCGCGGGCGGGCCGACGCTGTTCCGGGCGCGGGCGGAGTTGGACGGGCTGGTGGCGAACACGTCCGCGACACTGGCCGACCCAGGCGGCACGGTACGCGCGACGGCGACCAGCCAGTGTCGGGTCTATCCGCCCAAGGGCTGAACGCCGAGCGCGGGCGCAGGTCGCGGGCATCCGGCACGGGCGCCGGTCACCGCGGACGCGAGCCGTGTCGCGGCCGACCCGGGTGCCCCTCGAGTGACCGTTCGGGCGCGGCGCGATCACTCACCCATCGCCGCGCGCGCTGCGAGCAGGGTGGCGGCCTCGATCGACGCCGGCGGCGTGCGGCCTGCCGCCAGGTGCCGACGCACCGCCGCGTACGGGATGTCCACCAGCGCGAAGGTGACCCGCTCCAGGGCGGCCGGGGAGACCCGGCCGAAACGTGCCCGGGTGTAGGCCCGCAGGGCGTTCGCCACGGCGTCGTTGAGCATGGTCGCTTCCGGACCCAGTTCCTCGGGCCACCGCGCGATCAGGTCTTCGCGGCGATGCAGCAGGAGCACCGCCGCCTCGTCCGGGCTTTCGCGCACCCACGCGAACACCGCCCGGATCGCGCGGGTGGCGCCCCGGGCCGGATCGGGGTCGGCCAGTGCGGCCAGGAACGGTTGCTGGAAGCGTTGCACCGTACGCAACCACAGCCGGGCGAGCAGCAGGTCGCGCGACGCGAAGCGGTGATAGACCGATCCGACCGGCGCGCCCGCCTCGGCGGCCACCGCCGCGACGGTCACGGCGCCGGCGCCGGTACGCGCGGTGACCCGCAGCACGGCATCGAGGAAGTCGTCGTCGCCGAATCTCGGTTTGCGGCCCACGAGCACCCGTCCTGACCTGTTCGTACCTTGAAGTTTTCTGGAATCCGTATTCTAGTATGGTTCAACCAATACGGCCATCGGAACGCGACCGAGACGGCCACCGATACGGCGAATGATTGGCGGTGGATCATGCCGACCTCCCCGGTCGACACCCCGACCCAGCCCGACCCGACCCAGCCCGATTCGACCCAGCCCGATCCGAACCTGCGCGACGCGGCGCTGCGCATCCTGCGCTCGTACCCGCTGGGCTTCCTGGCCACCACCGACGACGCCGGTGCGCCGCGCGTGCGCCTGGTGCAACATCTCGCGGTCGAGGACGACGCGACGATCTGGATCAGTACGAGCCCGCGCTCCCGCAAGGCGCTCGACCTGATCGCCCGACCGGAGGTGTCCTACTCGGTCGAAGATCGCGCGACAGTGGCCTATGCGACGCTCTACGCCCGCGCGGAACTCCTTTGCGACGGGCCGGAGTTGGTCAAACTGTGGGATGAGACCCTGCGGCCGTTCTTTCCGGCCGGGCCCACCGGGGACGATTTCGCGCTCGTCCGCCTGGTACCGCACCGGGTGGAACTGCTCGACTTCTCCGCCGGTGTGCATCCGGATCCGTACGGCCTGGTCCCGGCGATCTCGGTGCTCTCGCCCGTGCCGCGGGCCGAGGGTCAGGCCGGGAAGTCGAACGTGTAGCCCTGTTGCACCAGCCAGGGCAGCAACTGCTCGAGCGCGGCCAGGGTTTGCGCGCGGTCGCCGCCGGCGTCGTGCATCAGGATGATCCCACCGGGTCCCAGTTCCCTCTCGGCGGTGGCCAGGATCTTGTCCGCGCCCGGCCGCTGCCAGTCGCGGGTGTCGTCGGACCAGTCCAGCGAGCGCATGCCATAACCGGCGGCCATCGCGCGCACCTGCGGGGACCAGTCGCCGCCGGGCGCGCGGAACCAGTCCACCCTGGTGCCCGGACCGCCCGCCGCGACTATCTGGTCGTGCGCGGTGGTGATCTCGTACTTGATCCGGGACAGCGGGCGCTTGGCGATGCCCTCGTCGTGGGTGACCGAGTGGTCGCACAGCCGGTTGCCGTCCGCGACGACCTGCTTGACCAGCTTGGGATTGGCCTTCGCGTTCGGGCCGAGCATGCAGAACGTCGCCTTGGCCCGATACTCCTTCAACAACGCGAGCACCTGCGGCGTCCATTGTGGACTCGGCCCGTCGTCGAAGGTCAACGCGACGGTACGCCCACCGTTCGCCGACTTGCGCACCAGCGCGTCCGGCACCAGTGGCGGCGGCACCGACGTGTTCGGATCGGCCGCCGTCGGCGCGTCGGACGGGGTCTGCCCGGCCTCCGCGGCACCCTCGCGGCCACCGGGTTTCGCCGTTTCGTCCCCCGAGTCCGACGAACACGCGGCGGTACCCACCGCGAGTGCGCCGGCCACGGCGAGAACGGTCAGGCTGCGCAGGGCACGACGGGCGGAAGGGCTCGACACCGGTTGACTCCAAGGGCTGTTCGGAAGCGGGAACACACTTGCGAACACGCCCACACCCAACGGACGGGTTCCGCCCCGGAGCCCACTTTGCGCCGACTTTGATCGTTGTCGACCCATCGCAGACACGAACCCTGTGAACCCGCCGACGCAACGCGAATCACGCGAGCGCGCCGAGCCGACCGCCCGCACCGAGCGACCGCGCGGGCGCTCGCCTTGGCCGGCACCTCAGTAGGCCGGCATCGGCGAAGCCCGCCTGCGCGCAGGCGCGGCTTTGCTCGATCCTCGCTTCGCTCAGACCCGGTCGAGGGCCGTCAGCGTCGTGGCCAGGTCCGGGGTCTCGGGCGCGGGGCGGTTGTGCGGGAGCTTGCCCAGGACCGCGGCCATGCCGCACGTGTTGGTGACGGCGGAGAAAACCAGGCCGGAGCCGATCGCGCCGGCCAGCAGGCGGGCCTTGGGCGTACGGCGACCGGCCGCCAGGCCCAGCACGACCAGCGCGCCGGCGGCCAGGCGGACCTGGCGTTCCATCGGCCACACGTTGCGCGCGCCGCTCGGGCCGTCCAGGGCGTGGCCCTCGGAGACCCAGGCCGAGGTGCCGCCGGTCAGGTGCGCGGCCTCGATCCCGGCGGCGGTCAGCTCGGCGCGGGCCCGCTCGGAGCGAGCCCCGGACGCGCAGACGATCAGCAGCTCGGGGTGCCCGGCCCGCTGGAGCACCGGCACCGCCTCGCGCAGCCGGTCGAGCGGGACGTTGTGCGCGCCGGGGATGTGGCCGGTCGCGTACTCGCCGGGGGTGCGCACGTCCAGCACGGTGAACTCGGTCAGCCGGGCGCGGACCTGCGCGGGAGCCAGGGCGGTCATGGTGAATGGGCCTTTCGACGGGGCCCGGCGCCGGTCCGCGAGGGGCGCACCAGGTGCGGTGGATCCCCAGGGCCGGGCACCGGGCGGGCGATGTGGAGGGCTACCTACCGGTTGTCACTACCTCCGCCTAACGGTGGGACCGAGCACCGTGTTCCGAGGCGGGGCCGGGTTTGTGACGCGATCCACGTCCTCGGCGGGATTCGCGTCGCCGGTCCGCTCCAACAATTCGGCGAGCAGGGGTGCCACCTGGTCGAGTTCGATCAGGAAGCCGTCGTGGCCGTGCGGCGACTCGACCACCCGCAGCGGACCCGCGCCCGGTATGCCCTCGGCCAGGGTCCGCTGCTGGCTCGGCGGATAGAGCCGGTCGCTGTCCACGGCCGCGACCACGGTCGGCGCGGTGACCCGTGCCAGGGCCGCGGCCACGCCGCCCCGACCCCGGCCCACGTCGTGACTGTTCATCGCCTCGGTCAGGACCACGTAGCTGCCCGCGTCGAAGCGCGCGGTCAGCTTGGCGGCGTGGTGGTCGAGATAGGACTCGACCGCGAACCGCCCGTGCGGGCCCTCGTCCGGCTGCCGGGTGCGGCCGAAGCGGACCGCCAATTCGGCCTCGCTGCGATAGGTGACGTGTGCGATCCGCCGGGCCAGGCCGAGCCCGCGCCAGGGCCCGGACTCGGCCGGCCGGTCGTGATAGTCGCCGCCGGCCCAGTCCGGATCGGCCCGGATCGCGTGGAGCTGGGTCGAGCACCACGCGATCTGCTCCGCGCTCGCCGCCGCCGTGGTGGCGATCAGGAACAGCGCGCCGACCCGGTCCGGATGTGTCACCGCCCACTCGACGGCCCGCATGCCGCCCATCGACCCGCCCACCACCGCCGCCCAGCGCCGGATCCCGAGCAGGTCGGCGGCGGCCACCTCGGCCGCCACCTGATCGCGAACGGTCAACCGGGGGAAGCGACTTCCCCACACCCGACCGCCGGGACCGGGCGAGGCGGGACCGGTGGTGCCCCGGCAACCGCCGAGCGCGTTCGGGGCGACCACGAAGTACCGGTCGGTGTCCAGGGTGCGGCCCGGCCCGATCAGGCCGTCCCACCAGCCCGGGGTGGGAAAGCCCGGCCCGGCCGGACCGGCGACATGGCTGTCGCCGGTCAGCGCGTGCAGGACCAGGACCGCGTTGGAGCGGTCCGGAGCGAGTCGACCCCACGTCTCGTAGCCGACGCGGACCTCGGGCAGCAGTTCCCCGGACTCGGTCCACAGCGGCCGGGGCAGGATCAGCGAACGAGGCCCCGCCGGGACGGGAACGGTGGGCGTGTCGTGCGTCATGGTGCGTGGTCCGTCCGAATTCCCGGCTAGTCCGCCTGCGCGGCGCGGAAACCGGCCACCAGGTCGGCGCGCAGGTCGGCCAGGCCCTCGATGCCGACCGAGAGCCGGACCAGCCCCGGGGTGACCCCGGTGGCCAGCCGCTCCGCTTCGGTGAGCTGGGCATGTGTGGTGCTCGCCGGGTGGATGACCAGGCTGCGCACGTCGCCGATGTTGGCCAGGTGGCTGAACAGGGACAGCCCGTCCACGAACCGCCGGCCCGCCTCGATCCCGCCCTTGAGCTCGAACGCGACGATCGCGCCGGCGCCGCGCGGCAGATAGCGCTTGCCCGCGTCGTACCACCGGCTGCTCGGCAGACCCGCGTAGTGCACGGTCTCCACCTCCTCCCGGGCCTGCAACCACGCGGCCAGCGCGCTCGCGTTCGCCACGTGCCGCTCGATCCGCAGCGACAACGTCTCCAATCCCTGGAGCAGCAGGAAACTGGTCAGCGGCGCGATCGAGGCGCCGACGTCGCGCAGCAACTGCACGCGCAGCTTTGCCGCGTACGCGCCCGGGCCCAGGTCCGGCCAGTAGCGCAGTCCGTTGTAACTGGCGTCCGGCTCGCTGAAGCCGGGGAAACGGTCCGGGTGCGCGCCGAAGTCGAAGGTGCCGCCGTCGACCACGACGCCGCCGATCGCGGTGCCGTGACCACCGAGGAACTTGGTCGCCGAGTGCACCACGATGTCCGCGCCGTGTTCGAGCGGCCGGAGCAGATAGGGCGTGGGCACCGTGTTGTCCACCACCAGCGGTACGCCGGCGGTGTGCGCGAGGTCGGCGACCGCGGACACGTCGAGCACGTTGCCACGCGGGTTGCCCAGCGTCTCGGCGAACAGCAGCTTGGTCTGCGGCCGGATCGCCGCGCGCCACGCGTCCAGGTCGTCCGGGTCGTCCACGAAGGTGACCTCGATGCCGAGCTTGGGCAGCGTCCAGTGGAAGAGGTTGTAGGTGCCGCCGTACAGCGAAGAGCTCGACACGATGTGGTCGCCGGCCTCCGCGAGGTTGAGCACCGCCAGCGTGGTCGCCGCCTGCCCGGACGCGGTCGCCACCGCCGCGACACCGCCTTCGAGGGCGGCCACGCGCTGCTCCAGCGCGTCGGTCGTGGGGTTGTGGATCCGGGTGTAGATGTGGCCCTCCTGGGACAGGTCGAACAGCCCGGCGGCGTGCTCGGTGTCCTGGAAGACGAACGACGTGGTCTGGTAGATCGGCACCGCGCGAGCCCCGGTGGTCGGATCGGGCGAGGCGCCGGCGTGCACCTGCCGGGTCTCGAAGGACCACGACGCGATGTCGTCGGCGGGCACGGCCTCGACCGTGGGCGGTGCGTCGATCGTGGACGGCACGTCGGTCGTGCTCGGCGCGTCGGTTGCTTCGATGGTCATCGGGAAACTCCTTGCGGGGTAGGGGAGTCGGCGGTGAGGTCGGGCCGTCGGGAAGAGCCGGGACAGGCCGGGGCAAGCCGGCGAAGGGCATGCGCGGATCCCGCGGTCGGGTACGCGGAGCCGACCGCGGGCGCGGCGAACCGGCCCCGACGCGTGGTGTTCGCGACCGAGGACCGAGCCGACACGGGCCCGAGCGGGAGGAGAGCGGGAAGGGCGGAGCGGGACGCGGGGAGTCGGCGGGTCAGCGCCCGGACTCACACACCGCGCGAACCACCGGGACCGAAACGGTCACCGGGGTTCAGTGGGACATTCGACAGGCCATGCTGGTCACGCGCACGAGATCCACGTGGCGGCGACTGACGAGCATGGGGCTGGACATGGCGGTGAGTCTAGGCGGCCCGATCGCCTTCGCGCCACGGGGTAACCCGGAGGATCCGCGCGACAGCGGCCGGCGGTGCAGGAGATGGGCCCGGCGGGCGGACTCGGCTCGCCCCCGGGTATCCCGCACACCCGGCCCCGGGAAAGCCGGCTGGACCAACCCGCCTTCCTCGTGCTTTCATCACCGCCATGACTTCGCGTCAGGTCGCTTCCACGCTGCTCGACCCCTTCTGGGTGGGTCGACGAGCCGACCACTTCGACCAGACCTGTCGCTGAACCCTGCGTTCGTGCGGCCTTTCGCCGCCGAATGAGCAGAGCGTGCCCCGCCCCGCGTGACCCCCGTCGGTCCGCCGCGCCCGGGCCCGGCTCTCCCGCGTCGCCGCCGTTCGTCCCGCGACGTCCGCGTACACGATCCAGCCCCATTCGCCGCACGTTCGCCCCGCCCCGCTCGGCCCTTTTCGGGCCGCCGCCCGGCGCGGGTGGACCGAGGCTGTACCGAGGACCCAGTCATGGCAACCACCGCACCGCCCACCCTCCCCGTGATCGACATCTCCCGATTCCGCGACCCCGCCGCGGACGTGGCCGGCTTCCTGGCCGAACTGCGTTATGCGGCACGCGAGATCGGCTTCTTCTACGTGGTCGGCCACGGCGTCGACCCGGACCTGCGCGCCCGCGCCCTGGACGTCTCCAAGCGCTTCTTCGCGCTGCCCGAGGCGGACCGGCTCGCGGTCGAGAACGTCAACTCGCCGCAGTTCCGGGGCTATACGCGCACCGGCACCGAGTACACCCAGGGCGGACCCGACTGGCGCGAGCAACTCGACATCGGCCCGGAGCGCGCCGCGCTCACGCTCGGCCCGGACGACCCCGCCTATCTGCGCCTGATCGGCCCCAACCAGTGGCCGGCCGCGCTGCCCGAACTGCGCGAGACGGTGCTCGCGTGGCAGGAGGAGGCGCTGCGGGTCAGCCGCGAGGTGCTGCGCGCGCTGGCCGCCGCACTGGGTCAGGACACCGGCTACTTCGACGAGTGGTTCGACGAGGAGGCCGCGGTCCACGTCAAGGTCGTGCACTACCCGGGCCGGCCGAGTGCCGACGTCGACCAGGGAGTGGGCGCGCACAAGGACTACGGCTACCTCGCGCTGCTGCAACAGGACGACATCGGCGGCCTCCAGGTGCAGGCCCGGGACGGCTCCTGGATCGACGCGACGCCCCTGCCGGACGCGTTCGTGTTCAACATCGGCGAGATGCTGGAGATCGCCACCCGCGGCTACCTGCGTGCCACGAAACACCGGGTGATCGCCCCGCAGCCCGGCGTCGACCGCTACTCGCTGCCGTTCTTCCTCGGCCCGCGCCTGGACGCGGTGGTCGAACCGCTCACCCTGCCCGCCGAGTTGGCCGAGGTGGCCGACGGCGTCACCGAGGACCCGAGCAATCCGCTCAAGCCCGCCTACGGCGAGAACGCGCTGATCGGCTGGCTGCGCTCGCACCCGCGCGTGGTCGAGCGGTGGTGGTCGGACCTGGTCCCGGCCGAACCGGCAGGCGACGGCGACCGCGGTGCCGGGTCTTCGGGTGCGATATCCGCCGCCGAGTCGCCCGAGTCGCCCGAGTCGCCCGAGTCGCCCGGCGCGCCCGGCGCGCCCGACGCGCCCGACGAGTCGGCCGATGCCGAGCGGGAGAGCGAAGTACCGCCCACCGAACCGGCCTTCGAGACCCTTCAGGTACACGCCGGCGCCCGACCCGATCCGAGCACCGGCGCCCGGGCCGTGCCGATCTACCAGACCAGCAGCTACGTGTTCCGGGACGCGGCGCACGCGGCCGACACGTTCGCGCTCACCGACCTGGAGACGCACGCCTACACCCGGTTGTCCAACCCCACCACCGCCGTGGTGGAGGAGCGGATCGCCCAGCTGGAAGGCGGTACCGCGGCGGTGGCCGTGGGCAGCGGCCAGGCCGCCACCACGCTCGCGCTGCTGAACCTGGCCCGGGCCGGCGACCACCTGGTCGCGGCGGCCTCGCTGTACGGCGGCACCCGCACCCTGCTCGAACACACCTTCGCCGATCTCGGCATCGAGGTCACCTTCGTGGACGACCTGGACGACCTCGACGCGTGGCGCGCGGCGATCCGGCCGGGGACCAAGGCGCTGTTCGGCGAGAGCGTCGGCAATCCGCGCGGCAACGTGCTCGACCTGGCCGCCGTCGCCGAGATCGCGCACGAGGGCGGCGTGCCGTTCGTGGTGGACAACACGGTGCCCACACCGTACCTGCTCCGCCCGTTCGAGCACGGCGCGGACATCGTGGTGCACTCCACCACCAAGTTCCTCGGCGGGCACGGCACCGCGATCGGCGGGATCGTGGTCGACGGCGGCACCTTCGACTTCGGCGCCCACCCGGACCGCTACCCCGGCCTGGTCGCCCCCGACCCGACCTATCACGGCCTGTCCTTCTGGGAGCGGTTCGGCGCCGACCGGATCGCCTACGCGCTGCGCCTGCGGGTGCGGCTGCTGCGCGACCTGGGCCCGGCGGTGTCGCCGCTGAACAGCTTCCTGCTGCTCCAAGGCATCGAGACGTTGTCCCTACGCGTCGAACGGCACACCGCCAACGCCGAACGCGTCGCGGCCTGGCTCGACGCGCGGCCCGAGGTGCTGCGCGTGGACCACCCGAGCGTGCCCACCAGCCCGTGGCACACCGCGGCGAAGCGCTACCTGCCGCGCGGCGCGGGCGCCGTACTCTCGGTGGACCTGGCCGGCGGACTGGCCGCGGGTCGGCGATTCGTCGAGGAACTCCGGTTGTTCAGCCACCTCGCCAACATCGGCGACGCGCGCAGCCTGGCCATCCACCCCGCGTCCACCACGCACGCCCAACTCGATCCGGAGCAGCAGGCCCACGCCGGAGTGACCCCCGGGCTGGTCCGGCTGTCCATCGGCCTGGAAGGTGTCGACGACCTGCTCGCCGACCTGCGCCGGGGCCTGGCCGGTGCGACCGGCGCCGGTGAACTCGCGGACGGCGAGGTCGGCCGATGACGACGAGTCAGGCGGTACACGAAAGCCGGATCCGCGGCGCGCGCGGCGAGTTCCACCTGCGCGTGTGGCCCGTCGCCGACGAACCCGTCGCGGTCGTGCTGTTCCTGCACGGCCTGGGCGAACACGCCGCACTGCACGAGCCGTTGGCACACCGCCTCAACGCCGACGGGATCGAGGTGTGGGCCCCGGACCAGATCGGCCACGGCCTCAGTGACGGCACCCGCGTCCTGGTGGAGAGCCTGGACGCACTCGCCGACGACGCCGAACTGATCCTCGAACGCATCGCGGCCGGCCGCCCCGACGTGCCGCTGATCCTGGCCGGCCACTCGCTGGGCTCGGCGGTCACCCTGCTCCTCGCGGGCACGCGTACCGCCGCCGCGCCCGCCCGCGCCCTCGTGCTTGCGGGCGCGGGAACCGGCCTGTCGTCGGGGGAGAGCGGCCTGCGCGCGTTGTTGGCCGAGCACGGCATCGACCCGATGTCGCTGCGCAAGGACCCGGGCGAGTTGTGCGGAAACGCCGAATACGCCGAACGGCTGCGCAACGACCCGCTCGTGTGGTCCGGCGGCCTGCGCCCGGAGACCCTGGACGCGCTGGAGGCGGGCGGCGAGCGGATCGCCGAACTGATCGCCTCCGGCGCGATCACCCTGCCGGTGCTCTTCGTCCACGGCGAAGCCGACGACCTCGCGCCAGCGAGCGCGGTGTCGGCCGCCGCGAAGACGCTGCCCAACGCCCGGGCCCGGATCTTCCCGGGTGATCTGCACAACGTGCTCGCCGAGAACGACCGCGCCCAAGTCCACGACGAGATCGTCGAGTTCGTCCTGGCCGCCGCGCGCGACTGACCACCCGCCCCATTCGGGCGCCACCGGCCCCGGCGAGTTCTCGAATCCCATCGGACTCCTCCACGCCGCGTCGAACCGGTGCGGGTCCGACGGGGCGTGAAGACCCGCCCGGCCATCCCCGCGACACCCTTTTCCAGCAAGGAGATCGATCCACGATGCGCCGCTCCGCGCTCCGCATAGCCGCCGTCCTCGCCCTGGCCGGACCGGTCCTCGCCGCGTGCGGCTCCGGCGGCACCCCCACCCCCGGTGCGACCGGCGCCAACACCCAGGCCCCGGCGCCGGCCGACAGCGCGCTCGATCCGAACGCGACGGCCAAGGTGCGCCTGGTGCTGGAGCCGACCAGCCTCAACCTGACCACCACTGCCGGCGTCGCGGTCGAGCAGGTCCTGCTCGACAACGTCTACCAGGGGCTGCTCAGCGTCGACACCAACGCCGACAACAAGATCGTGCCCGCGCTCGCGACCGGCTTCGAGACCTCCGCCGACGGCCTCACCTACACGTTCCACCTCACCCCCGGCGCGACCTTCCACGACGGTTCGCCCGTCACCGCCGAGGACGCCGCGTGGTCGCTGCAACAGGTGCTGGCTCCCGGCTCCAAGCAGCCGAACGCCAAGACCCTGGCCACCATCGCGAACGTCGCCGCGCCCGACCCGGCCACCGTGGTGATCACGCTCAAGCAGCGCGACAGCAACCTGACCTGGGCACTCACCCAGCGGGTCGGCGTCGTCTACAAGAAGGGCACCGACTTCGGCAAGTTGGACGCCGCCGAGAACGGCACCGGCCCGTTCAAGCTGGACGGCTGGCAGCGCGGCTCGGCGATCACCCTGGTGCGCAACGACGCGTACAAGGGCGCCAAGGCCAAGGTCGCCAAGGTCGTGCTCAGCTACATCCCGGACCGCAACGCCGCCAACAACGCGCAGGCCACCGGCCAGACCGACATCGAGACGGCGGCCGAGGCCACCCTGCTCCAGCCGTTCACCGGCAACGACAAATTCACCGTGTTGCGCGGCACCACCACGGACAAGTACACGCTGGCGATCAACAACGCCAAGGCGCCGCTGAACAACCCGGCCGTGCGGCACGCGATCCGGCGCGCGATCGACAAGGACGCGCTGATCAAGACGCTCGGCGGGGCCGGCGTTCGGCTCGGCGGACCGATTCCCACCTCCGACCCGGGCTTCCAGGATCTGAGCACGATCGACCCGCACGATGCCGCGGCGGCGCGCAAGGCGCTGTCCGAGGCGGGCGTGGACAACCTCAAGCTGACCCTGAAGATCCCCAACATCTACCCCGCCGCGATCGGCGACGTGCTGGTCGCCAACCTCAAGGAAGCGGGCATCGAACTCACGGTCAAGCAGCAGGAATTCACCGCCTGGCTGAGCGAGGTGTACACCGCGAGGGATTACGACCTGAGCCTGGTCAACCACGCCGAGCCACACGACATCGCCAACTTCGCCACCCCCGGCTACTACTTCGGCTACGACAACGCGCAGGTGCGCGAGTGGTACGCGCAGGCGGTGGCCGCGCCGGACGAGCGCACCCGAACCGACCTGCTCACCCGGATCGGCCGCCAGGTCACCGAGGACGCCGCCGCCGACTGGCTGTTCCAGGCGCAGACGCTGACCGTCGTGCGCAAGGGCGTCAGCGGCGCCCCCCAGCACCACACCAGCAGCCGACTCAACCTCGCCACCATCGGGATCACCAAGTGAGCTCGCGCCGAAGGCCGTTGCGGCAGCCGGAGCGGGCCGGTCGGGTTCGGCCGCACCGGAGGCCCCCGCGGAGCCCGGCATGACGCTGTTCGTCGTGCGCCGGCTGGGACTGCTCGTGTTGTCCCTGCTCGGTGCGAGCGTACTGACCTTCGCGCTGCTTCGGCTGCTGCCCGGTGATGCCGCCACCTCGGTCGGCGGCATCACCGCGGACTCCGCCCAACTGCGGGCGATCCGGCACGACCTGGGCCTGGACCGGCCGTTGCTCGTCCAATACTGGACGTGGTTGATCGACGTGCCGACCGGCGACCTGGGTCGCTCGCAGCTCAACGGTTCGTCGGTGACCGCCGAACTGGGCGAGAAGCTCCGGGTGACCGGTCCGCTGGTCATCGGCGCGCTGGTGCTCGCGCTGGTCTTCGCGGTGCCGCTGGGGATGCTCGCGGCGGTGCGTCGTGAACGCCGCGACGGCACCGCCATCAGCGTGGTGAGCCAACTGGGGATCGCGCTGCCGACGTTGTGGGTGGGCCTGGTGCTGATCCTGCTGTTCGCCGTGCAGACCCCGCTGTTGCCCGCGCAGGGCTTCCCGGTCGACGGCTGGGCGGACCCGGGCGAGGCGAGTCGCAGCCTGGTGTTGCCCACCCTGACCCTGGCCCTGTCCGAGGGCGCGGTACTGCTGCGGTTCGTCCGCTCGGCCACCCTCGATGTGCTGCACCGCGACTACCTGCGAACCGCGCGCGCGGCGGGCCGCACCCGGACCGGCGCACTGCTGCGGCACGGCGTGCGCAACGCGGCCGGCCCGGTGTTGTCCATGCTCGGCGTGCAGGTCGCCGCGCTCCTGGTGGGCGCCATCGTGGTGGAGAAGGTCTTCACCCTGCCCGGCGTCGGCTCGATGCTGGTCGCCGACGTGGGCAACCGCGATCTGGTCAAGGTGCAGGGCGAGGTGATGCTGCTGGTGGCGATCGTGTTGTTCGTGGGCTTCCTGGTGGACGTCGCGCAACGACTGATCGACCCGCGCCTGGCGGACGTTCGCACCCGGGAGGTGCCCGCGTGAGGAACTCGAACGCGCCCGAGAGCGTTTCGGTCGGGGCCGACCAGGGCGCGGCGATTGCCGAGAAGGGCGCGGCCACCGCCGCGAACGTCCCGGCGGGCCGTACCGTCCTGCGTGCGCTGCTGCGCGACCGCAACGGCGTGATCGGCGGCACGCTGGTCGCGATACTGGTCGCCTCGGTGTTGTTGTCGCTGATCTGGACCCCGTACGACCCCACTGCCGTCGACCCGAACGCGCCCTGGCTGCTGCCGTTTCGGGACGGCCACGTGCTCGGCACCGACATGCTCGGCCGCGACCAGTTCAGCCTGATCCTGGTCGGCTCCCGGGAGACTTTGCTGATCGCCCTCGCTTCGGCGGGCATCGCCGCCGCGCTCGGCGTGCCGCTCGCGTTGGCCGCGGCGCTCGGACCACGGAGGTTCGCGGCCGGCGTGGTGCAACTGATCGACATCGCCATCGCGTTCCCGGCGTTGCTCACCGCGATGATCCTGGCCGCGGTGTTCGGCGGTTCGGTGTGGACCGCGTCCGGTGCGCTCGGCGTCGCGTTCGGGGTGCACCTGGCCCGGATCGCGCGTGCCGAGATCGAGCGGGTACACGGCACCGACTACGTGCTCGCGGCCACCGCGAGCGGATCGAGCACATGGCGCACCGTCCGCCGACACATCCTGCCGAACATCGCCCCCACCCTGCTGGTGCAGCTCTCCCTGGTGATGGCCGTGGCGTCGCTGACCGAGGCCGCGCTGTCCTACCTCGGCTACGGCAGCCCCGCGCCCGCCGTGTCCTGGGGCCGGATCCTGCACGACCAGCAGCCCTACATCTCCGCCCGACCGCTGCTCGTGATCTGGCCGGGGCTGGCCGTCGCACTGTCCGTCCTGGGCTTCAACCTGCTCGGCGACGCGATCCGCGACGCGAGCGATCCACGCCTGCGACACCGTGCCCCGAAGGTCGGGGCCGACGCACTCTCCGAGGCCGAAGTCCGGCTGCCGGTCCCACCGTTGCCCACCGAGGGCGCGCTGCTTGAGGTCTCCGGCCTGACCATCCGGATCGGCGGGCGTACCGTGGTGGACGGCGTCGACCTGACCCTGGCGCCCGGCGAACGACTGGGTCTGATCGGTGAGTCCGGCTCCGGCAAGTCGCTCACCGCGCTGGCCGTGCTGGGCCTGCTGCCCGAAGGTGCCGAGGTCACCGGCAGCATCCGCCTCGACGGCGTGGAACTGCTCGGCAGACGCGAGCGCGAACTCGCGCGCATCCGCGGGGATCGGGTCGCGATGGTGTTCCAGGAGCCGCTCACCGCGCTCGACCCGACCATGCGGATCGGCCGACAGATCGCCGAACCACTGCGCCTGCACCGGGGCATGAACCGCCGTCAGGCCGACCTCGCGGCGATCGAACTGGCCGAGCGGGTGGGTCTGCCGGATCCGGCCGAGCTGGTCCGGGCCTGGCCGCACCAACTCTCCGGTGGCCAGCGTCAACGAGTGGGCATCGCGATCGCGCTCGCGTGCCGACCCGCGCTGCTGATCGCGGACGAGCCGACCACCGCGCTGGACGTCACCGTGCAGCGGGAGATCCTCGCGCTACTCGACGCGTTGGCCCGCGAGCAGGGCACCGCGCTGCTGTTCATCACGCACGACCTCGCGGTGGTGTCCCGGGTCAGCGACCGGATCGCGGTGCTGCGGACCGGTCGGGTGATCGAACACGGACCCCTGGAGCGCATCCTGTACGACCCCGACGCGCCCTACACCCGCAGGCTGCTGGCCGCCGCGCGGGCGACCGCGTTCGACGCCGGCGCGTTCGAGGCGGCGGACCCCGAGCCGGCGGACCCCGAGGCGGACGTCCGTACCGCGACCGAGCCCGTGGAGGCACCACTGTGACCGCGACCGCGCCCGCCGTACTGCTGCGCGCCGAGGGACTGACCCGGACGTATCGCCTGCCGCGCCGATCGTTGTGGGGCCCGGCCGGGCAGCGGTACGCGCTGCGCGGCGTCGACCTGGAACTGGCCGAGGGCGGCTCGCTGGGCGTGGTCGGCGAATCCGGCGCGGGCAAGTCCACCCTGATCCGACTGCTGCTCGGGCTCGACCGCCCGGACGGGGGAACGATCCACTATCGCGACCGCGAGGTACGGCCCGGACCGGCGCGCTCGCTGACCTGGTTCCGGCGCGAGGTACAGATCGTCCTCCAGGACCCGATGAGCTCGCTCGACCCGCGCTCGCGGGTGCGCGACATCGTGGCCGAGCCACTGGAATGCCTGGGCGTCGAGGGCGACCACGACGCTCGGGTGGACGAGGTCCTGACGTCCGTCGGGTTGGATCCGGCCATGCGTACCCGCCATCCCCACGAATTCTCCGGCGGCCAGCGCCAACGCATCGCGATCGCCCGCGCGCTCGCACCGCACCCCCGCGTCCTGGTCGCCGACGAGCCGGTGAGCGCACTCGACGTCTCCGTCCGCGCCCAGATCCTGGACCTGCTCCGCGACCTCACCACTCGACTCGGACTGTCCCTGATCCTGGTCTCCCACGACCTCGGCGTAGTCCAACACCTGTGCGACCACGTCCTGGTCCTCAAATCAGGCCACCCCGTCGAATCAGGCCCCACCCCCCAAGTCCTCGGCCACCCGACCCACCCCTACACCCAATCCCTCCTGGCCGCGATCCCCACCCTCCCGCCCCCACCCCCAACCCCCACCCACGAGGACGCCCCCACCCACGAAGGCGTCTTCACCAACGCCGGCGCCCCCACCCACGAGGACGTCCTCACCAACGCCGGCGCCCCCACCAACGCCGGCGCCCCCACCAACGCCGTCGTCCCCACGGACACCTGCGTGCCAACCGACAAGGACGTCCCATCGGACAAGAGCGTCCCCACCGACGAGGGCGTCCTGACCAACCCCAGCGTCCCGAGTGAACCCGCCGCACCACACTCAGCCCGGCCGGCGTTTGAGGCCAAGTAGCCGGGCCGGCGCTTGAGGCCACCTCGGCCGAAGGCCGGGTAACTCCAGCCGGGCCGGCGTTCGAGGCCAACCTCAGCCGGGCCGGCGTTCGAGGCCAACCTCAGCCCGGCCGGCGTATGAGGCCACCCCAACCGACCCGTGTATCACGCACCAAGGGGGGTACCAGCCCAGATCCCGGGCCGGGCGAACACGGCCCGAGAGCCCCCCGGAGGGACCATGCCACTCGAGCCCCCCGCCGACGAAGTCGAGCTTCACGTCAACGGCGAAGCCCGACGGCTCCGCGTCGACCCCCGCGTCACGCTCTTGGACGCGCTACGCGACGGGCTGGGGCTGACCGGCCCCAAGAAAGGCTGCGATCTGGGCCAATGCGGCGCCTGCACCGTGCTCCTCGACGGCCGCCGCGTCACCTCGTGCCTGACCTTCGCCCTCATGCACGACGGCCGCGAGGTGACCACGATCGAGGGCCTGGACGGCGACCCCGAAGGGGAGTTGCACCCGGTGCAACAGGCGTTCGTGGACCACGACGCGTTCCAGTGCGGCTTCTGCACACCCGGCCAGATCATGTCGGCGGTAGCCCTCCTCGCCGAGGGCCACGCCGGCGACGACGACCAGGTCCGCGAATGGATGAGCGGCAACCTGTGTCGCTGCGCCGCGTACCCCAACATCGTCGCGGCGATCGCCGCCTCGGCCGGGCGGTAGGCCGCGATGCGCCCCTTCACCTACACCCGTCCGGCCGAACCCGCGCGGGCCTGGACCGAGCTCGGCCCGGACGCGATGTACATCGCCGGCGGCACCAACCTCGTCGACCTGATGAAGTGCGGTGTCGCCACGCCCACCCGCCTCGTCGACATCGGCCGGCTGCCGCTCACCGATCTGACGCCGGACCCGGCCGGCGAGACGATTCGGATCGGCGCCCTGGTCCCGAACAGCGACCTCGCCGCCCACCCGGTGGTGCGCGAGCGGTTGCCGGTGTTGTCCGAGGCCCTGCTGGCCGGCGCGTCCCCACAACTGCGCAACCTGGCGACGCTCGGCGGCAATCTGCTCCAGCGCACCCGCTGCGGATACTTCCGCGACCCGGCGATGTCGTGCAACAGGCGCGAACCCGGCTCCGGATGCGCCGCATTGGACGGCGACCACCGGGGCCACGCGGTCCTGGGCACCAGCGAGCACTGCATCGCCACGCATCCCTCCGACCTCGCGGTCGCGCTGCTGGCGCTGGAGGCCCGGGTGTCGATCGACGGGCCGAACGGCCCGCGCGTCGAGCCGATCGAGACGTTCCATCTGCCGCCGGGGGACACCCCGCACCGGGAGACCACGCTGACCCACGGCGAGTTGATCACCGGGGTCGAGGTGCCGACGACCGCGCTCGGCGCCCATTCGCACTACCTCAAGGTGCGTGAGCGGGCCTCGTTCGCGTTCGCGATGTGTTCGGCCGCGGTCGCACTGGAGGTACGCGAGGGGATCGTCCGGGACGCCCGGATCGCGCTCGGCGGCGTGGCGACCACACCGTGGCGGGCACGTTCGGCCGAGGCCGCGCTGATCGGCGCACCGCCGAGCAGCGCCGCGTTCGCCCACGCGGGTGATGCCGCCGCCGAGGGGGCCGTGCCGCGCCGGGACAACGCGTACAAGGTCGAACTGATCCGCCGGGTGGTCGCCCGCGCCCTGAGCACCCTGGCCGCCCCGAGCATCCTGGCCGCCCCGAGCAGCCCGGAAGACCCGAGCAGCCCGGAAGGGGATCCCGCATGAGCCCGGAAACGCCCTGGATCGGCGCCGCCGAACCGCGCGTGGACGGCCCGGTCAAGGTCACCGGCACCGCGATCTACACCGGCGACGTGGCACTGCCCGACCTCGCGCACGCGGTGCTGGTGCAGAGCACGATCGCCAAGGGAAGGATCACCGGAACCGACATCGCCGCCGCCGAGACCGCGCCCGGCGTACTGGCGGTGTACATCTCCGACGGGTCGTTGGGCATCGGCCCGGTCGCGTCGTTCTACTCGGCCGACAACGGCCCGATGGGCGACGGCCGCACACCGCTGTCCGACCCGTTGATCCACCACCACGGGCAGCACATCGCGATGGTGGTGGCGGAGACCCTCGAACAGGCGGTGGCCGGCGCGGAGTCGATCCGCACGCGGTACCGCCACGAATCGCCGCTGGTGCGGATCGAGGATGCCATCGCGCAGACCCCGCCGGGCCGCGAGGACATCGTCCGGGGCGACCTGGCAACCGGTCTCGCGGTGGCCGATGTGACGGTGGAGGCGTACTACGAGACACCGCCGCAGCACATGAACCCGATGGAGCCGTGCGCGACCACCGCGCGCTGGTCGGGCGATCGGCTCACCGTGTACGACTCGACGCAGTATGTGGGCGGGGTGCGGGTCGCGCTGGCTGCCGCGTTCGGGCTGCCGGTGGACAAGGTCCGGGTGTTGTCCGGCTTCGTCGGCGGCGGCTTCGGCAGCAAGGGCACGGTCTGGCCGCACGTGCTGCTGGCCGCGGCGGCGGCGCGCCGGGTGGGCCGGCCGGTCCGGCTCGTGCTGACCCGCCCGCAGATGTTCACCTCGTGCGGCACCCGGCCGGCGACCCGGCAGCGGATCGTGCTGGGCGCGCACCGGGACGGCCGACTGACCGCGATCGCACACGACGGCACCACCGCCACCTCGCCCGGCGAGAACGTGGTCGAGTCGACCGGCGGGATCACCTCGACCCTGTACGCGTGCCCGAACGTCGCCATCCGGCAGCGGATCGTACGGCTGGACATGCAGCCGCCCACCTTCCAACGTGGTCCCGGGCGGGCCCCCGGATCCTTCGCGCTGGAATCCGCGCTCGACGAGTTGGCCCACGAACTGGGCATGGACCCGCTGGAGTTGCGGTTGCGCAATCATGCCGACACCGACCCGTCGTCGGGTCGGCCGTGGTCGAGCAAGCACCTTCGGGAGTGCTACCGCGTGGGCGCCGAGCGGTTCGGCTGGGATCCGGACGACCGTACACCCGGCACCCGCCGCGAGGGCGACGTGCTGATCGGCACCGGGATGGCGACCGCGGCCCACGAGATGGACCCGGGAGCGGCCGCCGCCCATGCCGAACTGCGGGTCGACGGTTCGGCGGTGATCGGTGTCGCGTCGCACGACATCGGCACCGGGACGTACACGGTGTTCGGGCAGATCGCCGCAGACGTGCTCGGCCTCGCGCCGGACCGGATCATCGTCCGCCTCGGCGACACCGACCTGCCTCAGGCGCCGCCGTCGATCGGCTCGCAGACCGTCGCCTACGTGGGACCGGCGATCCGGCGGGCGTGCGAGGCGGTCCGCGACGATCTGCTCGCGGCGGCCGTCGCCGATTCGGAATCGCCGCTGTACCAAAAGGAGATCGGCGCGATCGAGTTCGGTGCCGATGTGTTCGCGAGCGAGCTGGCACGGATCGGGGTGCCCTCGTTGTCGGCGGTCGGCCACCACCATCCCGACGCGAACTCGCCGTACGCGGTGCAGTCGTTCGGCGCGCACTTCGCCGAGGTCGCGGTGGACTCGCTGACCGGTACGGTCCGGGTCCGGCGGATGGTCGGCGCGTTCGACATCGGCCGGGTGGTCAATCCGCGTACCGCGCGCAGTCAACTGCTGGGCGGGATGACCTTCGGGCTGGCGCAGGCCCTGATGGAGGCGACCACGATCGACCCGCGCCGGGGGCAGGTGGTCGAACCGCACCTGGCCGGCTACCACCTGCCGGTCAACGCCGATGTCGGCACGCTGGACGTGCTCTTCGTCGGCGACGCGGACCCGCACCTCAGCGACCTCGGCGCGCGGGGCGCGGGCGAGATCGGCGTGATCGGCGCAGCGGCGGCGATCGCGAACGCGGTGTTCCACGCGACCGGCGTGCGGGTGCGTACGCTGCCGATCACGCCGGATCGGGTGGTGGCGGGCTCGGGCGCCGGGTGGTAGCGGGCAAGCCGGCGGCGACGTGCCGGGCGCCGCCTATGCGTTCCGCGCTCTCCCGTTCGGACCCTGCCCATCCGGATTCTTCTCGGCCGGATTCTCCTTGGCCGGAGTCTCCTTGGTCGGAGTCTCCTCGGTCGGGGTTTTGGCGGTCGGGGTCTTCTCGGTCGGCGACCCCGTGGGCGGTGTCGCTGCGGGTGGTTCCGTCATGGGGAGGGTGAAGGTGATCCGGGTTCCGGTGGTGTGTTCGGGGTCCAGCGCGATCGTGCCGCCGTGGAACTCGACGATGCGCTTGCACATGGCCAGGCCCATGCCGTTGCCCGGATACGCCTCACGGGTGTTCAGGCGCTGGAAGATCACGAAGATCCGGTCGGCCTGGGCCGGATCGATGCCGATGCCGTCGTCGGTCACCGAGATCCGCCACATTCCGTCCATCGGCTCCGCGCGTACCGCGACGTGCACCGGCCGGTCCGGTTCGCGGAACTTCACCGCGTTGGCGATCAGGTTCTGGAACACCACGGACAGTTGGGTGCGATCACCACGCACGGTGGGCAGCGGGTCGTGGTCGACCTCGGCGTCCGCCTCGCGGATCGCGATGTCGAGGTCGCCGACCACCGTCTCGAACACCGCGTTCAGGTCCACCGAAGACTCGTTCGCGGGCCTGCGGCCGATCCGGGAGAAGGCGAGCAGGTCGTCGATCAGAGCCTGCATCCGGACCGCGCCGTCCACCGCGAAGGCGATGTACCGGTCGGCGCGCTCGTCCAGTCGACCCTGGTACCGCTTTTCCAGGAGTCGGCAGAAGCTCGCCACCTTGCGCAGCGGTTCCTGGAGGTCGTGCGAGGCGGCGTAGGCGAACTGTTCCAGGTCCGAGTTCGAACGGCGCAACTCGGTGGCCTGCTCGGCCAGGCGACGGCGGGCGTGGTCGGAGAAGGCCAGTTCGTCGGCGAGCCGGCGGCGCATCGCCTCCATCGCGTCGGCCAGGGTACGCAGATCGGCCGGTCCGGTGGGGGTGATCTCGTGCCCGAACTCGCCCCGGGCCACCGCGTCCGCGTCCGCCACCAGTCGGCCCACCGGGAGCGTGACACCGCGACGCAGCCCCGCGAACACCATGACCGCGCCCGCCGCGATCACCAGCGCGATCGCGCTGAACACCCACGTACGCAGGTCGCGGACGTCCTGGAGGTCGGCCCGGGCCAGGTCGCGCTGCCGCTGGAGGCGCTCCCGCTGCTCGCGCGTGGCCGCGCGCAGCGCCGGGTAGGGCGCCGGGTCGGCGACGGCCGCGCGTACCTCCGCCGGCGGCGCGGTCCCGGGGGCGACGGTCAGGGCCGGGCGGATCACCCGGTCCTCCCACGCCCGGGCGCGCTCCAGCACCAGTCGCAGGCGATTCGTCGCGGCCGGGTCGCCGCGCAACAACTCGTGTAGTACCGCCACTTGTTCGCGCTCGACCTCGTGGCTCGCCGAGTACACCTCCAGGAGCGGCGCGTTCCCGGTCAGGACGTAGTCCCGGACCGAGGCGTCCTGGTCGGCGTAGGCGGTCTCCAGCCGCACCGCCGCGATCAGTGCCGGTGAGCTGTGGTCGACCAGATGCCCGTTGACCGAGGTCGAACGTGCGAACACCCAGGCGCCGAGCAGCGCGAGCAGGGTCAGCACCACCAGCGTCGCGGAGACGCCCACGAGCAGCCAGCGCCGGGTGTCCCAGTCGTGCCGCCGTGCGCGGGTCGTCGACAGCCGCGATCGTGGGCCGGCCTCGTCGTGTCGCTCCACCGCACCGTCCCCATTGTTCGATCGTCGTGAACCCGCCGCCGGTGCCGGCGAGCGGCCGGACCGGGTACGAGGACCGGTATCTGCCCGGAACGATGATCTTTGCACCCGATCGGAACGGTGGATCGCGCGTTCACGCTGCGCACGCCGCGGGGCTGGAGGTCCTGGCCGAGGCGGGCACCATCGTTTTCCGGGGCGGGCCGACCCGACCGCGCGCTCAGCCCGCGGAGCCGGCCGCCCCCGCCGACGCGGCCCAGCGGCGCTGCTCGTCCTCGACGATCCGCCGGGCCATCGACACGTCCACCGCGTCCGGGGTGGACTCTGCCACGTCGCTGCGCCGGGCGAAGGTGTCGAACAACCGCGACTTGTCGGCCGGGATGTTCAGCATCCGCTGATCGACGCTGTCCGGAGACAGCAGGCGATGCACCTGCACGGTGCGCACCTGGCCCATTCGGTTCACCCGCGCCTCGGCCTGATGCTCCATGGTGGGCTTGATCTGCGGTTCGCAGATCACCACGACCGAGGCCGCCTGCATGTTCAACCCGGTCCCGCCGGCCTGGATCTGCGCGAGCAACACCGCGTGCCCGGACACCGCCGAGAAGGCGTCGACCATCTCCTGCCGCCGGGCGGCCGGCACCGCGCCGTCGATCGGGCCGAACCGACGCAGTCTCCTCGACCGCGCGGGCGATCTGCCGCGCGGCGGCCACCGCCTGCGCCACGGTCTGCTCGCCCACCCCCGGCACCCGGCGCAGGGCGTATGGCTGCGCGTCGTGCACACTGCCCACCGACGTGTACCCGGCCTCCTCCAACGCACCGAGCCGCAACCGCCCGCCGGTCGCCTCGCGCAACTGGGCGATCGGGATCTCGCGCAGGGCCTCGGCCACCAGTCCGGCCTGGAGCGGCCACAGCGCGGCACGTACCGCGTTGAGCGCGCCGGCGTGATCCGCGGCGACCGCGCGTGCGGCCGTGTGCAGTTGCTCGGCCGCCGCGAGGACGGGCAGCGCCCGTCCGCCGACGGCCGGATCGACGGGCTCGGGTCCGATCGCCGCCATCGCGTCCCCCGCTCGTGCCGTTGTGTGCGATGCGGGGAATCCTCCCATGCGGAATGTCGGGTGAGGGACGGGTTCGGGGCGTATGCGGGACGGGCGGTGGCCGCGTGCCCGACCGGTGAAGTGGGGCCCGGTGGGGCAGGACAGACACGGTGGCTTCGGCGGGATCCGCCGGGGTGTGGTCGACGCGGAGGGGACGGGTTCGAGGGATGGCACTCGACGGTTTGCGGGATGCGCACGACGCCTGGTGGAAGTCCGCGGTGGTGTACCAGATCTATCCGCGCAGCTTCGCCGACTCCAACGGCGACGGCATCGGGGACCTGGCCGGGATCACCGCGCGGCTCGACTATCTGAGGGAACTGGGCGTCGACGTGTTGTGGTTGTCGCCGGTCTACCCGTCGCCGCAGGACGACAACGGCTACGACATCAGCGACTACCGGGATATCGAACCGTTGTTCGGCACTCTGGCCGACTTCGACCGGTTGCTCGCGTCGGTGCACGAGCGCGGGATGCGGTTGGTGATGGACCTCGTGGTCAACCACACCTCCGACGAGCACCCGTGGTTCCGCGAGTCGCGCGAGGGGCCGAACAGCGCCAAGCGGGACTGGTATTGGTGGCGGCCGGCGCGAAAAGGCGGGGACGCGACGGGGGAGGGGGCGGGTTCGGAGTCGGCGGGCTTGGTGTCGGCGGGTTCGGAGTCGGCGGGTTCGGAGTCGGCGGCGCCGAACAACTGGGGGTCGTTCTTCTCCGGGTCGGCCTGGCAACACGACGTCGCGAGCGGCGAGTACTACCTGCACCTGTTCTCCCCCAAGCAGCCCGACCTCAACTGGGAGAACCCGCAGGTCCGGCAGGCCGTGTACGCGCTGATGCGGTGGTGGTTGGACCGCGGCGTCGACGGTTTCCGGATGGACGTGATCAACCTGATCTCGAAGGACCCCGACCTCCCGGACGGCGCGCTGCACGGCGACGGCCTCTACGGCGACGGCTCGCCGTACTACATCTGCGGTCCTCGGGTACACGAGTACCTCCAGGAGATGCACCGCGAGGTCTTCGCCGGGCGGCCCGAACGGCTGCTCACCGTGGGCGAGATGCCCGGCGTCACGCTGGAGCACGCCCGCCTGTTCACGGATCCGGCGCGCGGCGAGGTGGACATGGTCTTCCAGTTCGAACACGTGGGGCTGGACTTCGGCCGCAGCAAGTTCGACGTGCGGCCGCTGCGACTGACCGACCTCAAGGCCTCGCTCGGCCGCTGGCAGAGCGGCCTCGCCGAGGTCGGCTGGAACAGCCTGTACTGGAACAACCACGACCAGCCGCGGATCGTCTCGCGATTCGGCGACGACGGGCCCGAGCATCGGGTGCGCTCGGCGACCATGCTGGGCACCGTGCTGCACCTGCACCGGGGCACGCCCTACGTCTACCAGGGCGAGGAACTGGGCATGACCAACGCGCCGTTCGCCTCGATCGAGGACGTGCACGACATCGAGGCGCGGGGCCACTACGCGCAGGCCGTCCGGGCGGGCGAGGACCCGGCGCGGGTTCTGGACGGGCTGCGCGCGCGGGGCCGGGACAACGCGCGTACGCCGATGCAGTGGGACGCGTCCGAGCACGCCGGATTCACCACCGGCATACCGTGGTTGCCGGTCAACCCCAACCACACCACGATCAACGCGGCGGCGGCGGTCGCCGATCCGGAGTCGGTGTACCACCACTACCGCCGGTTGATCGCCCTCAGGCACAGCGAACCGGCGGTCGTACACGGCGACTTCACGATGCTGCTTGCCGACGACGAGCGGCTGTACGCGTTCACCCGCCGGTATCGCGACACCACGCTCCTGGTGCTCGCCAATTTCACCGGCGAGGCGGTTCCGGTGCCGGCCGACCTGGCGGCGGAATGGGCGGACGTGCCGCTCGTGCTCGGGAACGCGGGGCCGATCGACGCGACGGTGCTTCGACCGTGGGAGGCGCGCGTACATCGGCGCGTGTAGCCAACCGCAGCGGTGGATACAGAGAGTGCATGAAGACTATTGCATCGGTTACCACACTTGCCCTGGCGTCGTCCGTCCTGGTCGCCGGCGCGGCCTCGACCGCAGGCGCCGGGGGGAGCGCCGCCGCTCGTGCGCGCGCGTGCGCCGAGGACTCGCTCGTCTACGACGCGCGTGCCCTGCCGCCGATCGCGAGCAGTGTCGTACTCGTCACGGTCACCAACGTCGGCGGCTCGGCCTGCACGATCGACCGCTTCCCGACGGTGACCTTCGCAGGCCTGGACGGCTCGGCGCGGCCGGTTCCGCCGGTGTCGAGCGGGGAGCGGCGGCTCGACGCCGACGGGCGGTTGTACGCGGCCCTGCGCACCGACGACCGCGGCGGCTCGGCGCGCTACGTGCCGAGCCTGACCGTCTCGGCCGATCCTGCGTACGTCGGCAGCACCTTCACCGCGAGCGAGATCGGCGCTCCCGCACCCGGGATCGCGGTCTCCGACCCGATCACCACGCTGTGGCAGGACAGCGCGGACGAGGCGGTGAACGCGCTGCCCAACTGAACGCGGGGAGCGGGGTGCGGGGTCCCGGGCCCCGGGCGTGGGGTGCGGGGCGGGCCGCGCGGGGCGGGGCGCGCGGCCCGGCTGGGGCCCGGGGGCCGGCTTCAGGGCGGATACTTGGGGTCTACCTAAGGAATCTCATGATTCGCAGGACCCGCATGACCATCGGCATTCTCGGCTCCTCGCTCAAGGAGAACGAGCACCGGCTCCCGGTTCACCCGCTGCACGTCGAGCGGATCGCGCCGGACGTGCGCGAGAACCTGTTCCTGGAGGAGGGGTACGGCGAGCGCTTCGGCGTCGCGGACGGCGAACTGGTTCGGCACGTGGCCGGTCTGCTGCCGCGTAAGCGGCTGCTCGCGGAGAGCGACGTGGTGTTGTTGCCGAAGCCGACCCACGAGGATGTCGCCGCGTTGCGCGACGGCCAGGTGCTGTGGGGTTGGCCGCACTGTGTGCAGGATCCGACGATCACCCAGTTGGGGATCGATCGCCGGCTGACGATGATCGCGTGGGAGGAGATGAATCACTGGACCGCGGCAGGCGCGTTCAGCGTTCATGTGTTTCATAAGAACAACGAACTGGCGGGCTACTGCTCGGTGTTGCATGCGCTTGCGCTTGGTGGCGCGACCGGCAGCTATGGTCGCCGGATGCGTGCGGCGGTGCTCAGCTTCGGCGCGACCGCGCGTGGCGCGGTGATAGCCCTGGAGGCGATGGGTGTTTCGGACGTGACGGTGTTGACGGCGCGGGACGCGGTGGCGGTCGCGTCGCCGATGCCCTCGGTCGTGATGGGCCACTTCCAGTCGGGTGAGGACGACCCGTCGCGGTTGGACGCGCTCACCGAGGACGGGCCGGTGCCGCTGGGTGCCCACCTCGCCGGCTACGACATCGTGGTCAACTGCATCCGGCAGGACACCGACGCGCCCTTGACGTTCGTACTGAACCGGGATCTGCCGGCGTATCGGCCGGGTTCGTTCTTCATCGATGTCTCGTGTGACGACGGGATGGGCTTCGAATGGGCCCGCCCGACCACCTTCGAGGAACCGATGTTCACGGTCGGGGACAACTGCCACTACTACGCGGTCGACCACAGCCCGTCCTACCTGTGGGACTCCGCGACGTGGGAGATCAGTGAGGCACTCGTCCCCTATCTCGGCACGGTGATGGACGGCCCGGCCGCGTGGGACGCGGACCCGACGATCGCGAAGGCGATCGAGATCCGCGACGGCGTGATCCGGAACCCGAAGATCCTCAGCTTCCAGGGCCGTTCCGCCTCGTACCCGCACCTCGCGGGGACGGGGACGGGCGCGACTGCGGCGGCGAACGGGTAGTCGGGAGGGTAAGGGGCGCGGATGCGGGTTCGAGTGCTGCGATGTGCGGATGCCGAGCCGAGACGGGTCGTGTTCACGTCCGAGATCGGCGACGGGATCGGTTATTGGAACGTCGGGCCGTGCTTTCCGCAGCAACTCCCGATACAGGGGGAGTGGTACGACGTCGAGGTCGATGCGCCGGAGGACGTCGTGGACTGGACGCGCGTGCCGGTGGGGGTGCCCACCGGGTTCTCGCCCGTGCGGGACGGGATGGCGGTCTCCGGCGCGCTGGAGCGGGTCGGTGGGTCTGATCCGCGCGAGGTCGTGATGCGGCTGGGCCTCGGGATCATCACGATCGACGTGGCCCGAGGGGTCGAGGACCTGTCGGTGGGCGAGGTGATCCGCTTCGAGACGCCCTGGCTCGAACTTTGGCCGTACGTGTTGTGCGCACACTCGGCGAAGGCCCTCGTACCCGCTCGGGTACGAGGGCCTTCGCCGGGCCGTGCTGCTGCTCGTCTACTTGTTGTCGTTCCAGTTGGGGCCGTGGGAGCCGCCGGGGCCGGTGCGGCTACGGGGGTGGTCGGCGGGATCGGCGGACCAGGTGGCTGTGGTTTGGTCGGCTGCCCGGGGTTCGTGGCCGGTGTGCTCGGCATGGGCTTCGGCCTGCGCGGCGCGCTCACGGGCCTGGGCGGCTTCCTCGCGGGCGGCGGCGGATTGGCGTTCGAGGGTGGCGCGATCGAGGGCGCGCCGCTCGCGGTTGCGGCGAGCCCGGCTCATTCGCGCCTTGCCGCCCATCATGAGCAGGCCGACGCAAAAGATCAGGCCGAGCGCCAAGCCGGCGCAGAAGATCGCCAACGAGTTGAGCGTGACCATGTCGGTGTCGAAGATACTCACCGTGTACTCGGGCCCACCCGACGTGTTGTAGGCGATCAGCAGAGCCGCGAACGCTCCGGCGCACGCGGCGAGCAGCAGTCCCAGAAGGAACATGGCTTCATCCTTGTCCAGAGGCGGATGATCGTCCCCCGCAGAAAACGCCTACCCGCTCGACCCCACCTCACACGAATACGGGGACGGGGACGGGGACGGGGGCGCGGGGCCGCGATGCCGCGATGCCCCGGGGGCGCGGGGTGTGGGGTGCGGGGAGCGGCGAGATGGGGACATGGCCGTGCGGTGTGTGGTGGCGTGGGGGCGCGGCCGAGCGGTGGCGCGGGAACCGGGGGTGCGTGGATGCCCCCAGGGTTTGCGCGAGCGGTCGGTGCCCAGACGGTCCCGAGCCCGGACACTCAGTTGGCGCGGGGCGCGGGGCGCGGGGCGCGGGGCGCGGGGCGCGGGGCGCGGGTTGTGGGCAGGGAGGGCGGGTTGTGGGCTGGGGGCCGGGGTGAGGGCGTCGGGGTGAGGCGCGAGGGCGGAGGGGTGGGTGGTGGGAGGTGGTGGGGGTGTTCGGGGGCGGGGCTAGGGTCGGTTGGTCTGGTTGTTGCCTGAAGGGAATGTCCGCGTCATGCGCCTCGCCTTTGCCGGATTCGCGCACAGCCATCCGTTCACGGACGCGGGCGTGGCCCGGGAGTTGGGCGTTCGGCTGATCGACGGGTGGGACGCCGGCGAGCCGGAGCGGTTCGCGGCCTTTCGGGAGCGGCACGAGTGCGAGTCGGCCGGGTCGCTCGCGGAACTGCTCGCGCGCCGGCCGGACGCCGTCGTGGTGACCGTACGGCCGGCGTTGATCGCGGACACCGTGGCCCGGATTCTGCGGGCCGGCGTGCCGTGCTTCGTGAACAAGCCGGCCGCGTCCTCGGCCGCCGCGCTCGTCGAGTTGGATCGGGCCGTGGCGGGCCACGAGGAGCGCTTCCTGACCACGTCCGTGCTGCGCTTCGCGCCGGCTGTGGTCGAGTTGGCCGAGCGTACGGCGGGCCGCCGGATCCTGAGCGCCCGCGCGCTGGTCCGGCACGACATCGCGGGCTTCCTGACGCCCGAGCGCGCCTGGCAGGACGACCCGGCCGAGGGCGGCGGCACTCTCATCTCCCTCGGCCTGCACGGCGCCGAACTCCTGGACGCCGCGGCCGGCCCGGGAGCGCGCGTGCTCGCCGCGACCCGCTCGGTCCTGGTACACCCGACCACCCGCTCGGAGGACGTCGGCGCGATCCTGCTCGGCTGGCCCGACGGCCGCGTGGGCACGATCGAGGTCGCCGGTGTGGGCGGCGACGAGGTGTACGAGGTGGCCGTACAAACCGAGGACGGCGTCGAAATCGCGCGCCTCGGCGGCACCGACTGGCAGGAAGCCCTCGGCTACCGAGCCACGATGCGCACCGTACTCGCGATGGCCGCCGGTGCCCCGTCCCCCATCCCCTGGCACCGCACCCGAGCAGTCCTCACCTGCGCCACAACCGCCGCCACCCTCGCCCGCCCCTGACCCACCCCCGCCGGCTACGAGGCCGAGACCGCCGGCCCCACCGTCGGCACGCTGCGGGCCCAACCCGAACCCGCAGGACACCACCGGGCCTCGCCCACGCCGCCCCCGCCCACGGGAGCCCGCCGCGCCGGCGTCGCGCAGGCCGTTCGCCAGGGCCGGCCCCGCCGATGCGGCCCGTCCGGGCCGGTTCGCCCGCGCCGGCCTCGCCCGGGGCCGGTTCGCCGGGGCCGGGCCCATTCGCACCGGCCACCTGCGCCGGCCCGGCCCGCGCGGGTCACCCGGGTCGATCCGTTTCGGGCCCGGCGTCCTCGCCGGCGCCGGCCCGCGTCCGGGCCCGGTACCCGCCCGCGTTCGCGCGGGTCACCCGCCCGGCTTCCCCGCGTGCTGGTTGTGCCTTCCGTGGCACGGTGGCTGCTGCCGCCCGGGACGACGCGTCCCGTGTCTGTTGTCGGGGGCGGGCTTATCGCGTGGCTCGCAGCCGGTCCCGCTTGTGTCGGTTCGCCGGGGTCGGGCCCATTCGCGCCGGCCACCTGCGCCGGCCCGGCCCGCGCGGGTCACCCGGGTCGATCCGCGTTCGTGCCCGGGGTCCTCGCCTGTCGCCGGCGCCGGCCCGCGTCCGGGCCCGGTACCCGCCCGCGTTCGCGCGGGTCACCCGCCCGGCTTCCCCGCGTGCTGGTTGTGCCTTCCGTGGCACGGTGGCTGCTGCCGCCCGGGACGACGCGTCCCGTGTCTGTTGTCGGGGGCGGGCTTATCGCGTGGTCAGGGTTGGGGCTTGGGGTGGGTGGTTTTGTGGAGGAGGGGGATTGAGGCGATGAGGAGGATCGGGAGCAGGAGGAAGGCGGTGCGGACCGCCATGAGGTCGGTGGCGAGGCCGAGGAGGAAGGGGGCGCCGCCGGCGGCGAGGGTGGTGGCTACGGCCAGGCGGGAGACGGCGAGGTCGGTTCGGCCGGCGGCGGCGCGGATGGCGGCGGCGGTGGCCAGCGGGAATTGCACGGACATGCCCAGGCCGGAGACGAACAGGCCGACGTAGGCGAGCCAGGGGACCGTGGCCGACCAGAACAGCGCGAAGCCGACCAGGTTCACCGCGACGGCGCCGCCGTACAGCCGATCCAGCGCGATCCGCAGCGCGAGCCGGCCGCCGGCCATGCGGCCCAGGAACAGGCCGGCCACCACGGCGGTCATCGCGGTGGCGGCGGCGCTTTCGGACATCCCGGTGCGATCGCGCAGCAGCGTGGAGGCCCAGAGGGAGAGGGAAAATTCGACCGCCACGGAGCAGACCGTCAACAGCCACGCCCACCAGTAGGCCGTGGGCAGCGACCCACGCGACTTGCCCGACTCGGGTGACTCGCCGGACCCGCGCGGCTCTCCGGATTCGAGCGACCCGCCCGGCCCAGGCGACTCGCCCGGCTCAGGCGACCCGCCCGACCCGGACGGTCCACGCGACGCACCGGTGACCGGCGGAGGGGCCGGCGTCGTTCGCGGCAGGTCCGGGATCGGGGTGCGGGCGAAGGCCAGGGCCAGGGTGCCGAAGAGGGCCGGGACCAGGATCATCGCCCAGCGCCAGCCGGCGCCGGAGGAGTCCAGCACGCCGATCAGGAGCGGCGCGGCCATTCCGACGCCGGCCGCGAGGCCGTTTGCCTCGCTCAGGGCGCTTGGTCCGGCGATCGGACCGTGGTGGTCGGCGAGTGCCGTGCCGGCCACGTTGACCACCAGGAACGCGCCGAAGCCGCACAGCAGGGCCGCGCTCAGCGACACCGCCGGCGTCCCCGCCGCGCAGTACGCCAGCACACCCGCGCTCAGCAGCACACAGCCCGCCCACAACGTGCGCCCACGCCCGAACCGACGCATCGGCCGATCGCCCAGCAGTGCGATCAACACGCCCGCCGCCGCGTACGCCGTACTGTGCAGCGCCGCCACCGCGTTGCTCACGCCCAGGTCGTCGCCGAGCAGCGTGACCGAGGGGCCGAAGCAGTACAGGAAGTAGCCGAACGCGGCCATGTGCAGGTACAGCAGCCACGTCGCGCGGTCGCGGGTGAAGCCCGATATCGAGCCGTCGATCACGCGAAATCGCCCACTGTCGTCCTCGTCCGCCTCATGTGGCCCCGTCGCGGATCATCCCGCCCCGCCGGGATCGTATGCGACCGACGGGCACACGCGGGGTATTCGGCCCGCTACCCCCGGTCGAGCGGGGGTCGACCGCCCGCGACCGCCCGCGCGACCGGGCACGAGCACCCGCCCCCCGCCCACCCGGAACCGACCCCGGCTCAGCCCCCGCTCAGGCCGACGTCCGCGTCCAGCGCGTGCGCAACAGGCGCTCCGCCTCGCCCCCCGGATCGGCCGGCGCCCGGCCGTCCGAGCGCAGTCGATCCAGGCCCAACAGCGCCGCCCCCACCACCGGCGGATCGACCGCGACCCGCAACACCGCCCGCGGCGCGGAACCCAGGATCAGCCGCTCGACCGCCGCCATCAGCAGCGGCGGCCGGGCCGCGAGGACCCCGCCGCCCAGCACGACGTCGGTCTCCTCCGCGAGCAGATCCAGCCGCCGCAGCGCGATCACCGCCATCATCGCGATCTCGCCGGCCTGGCGCTCCACCACCTCGCCCGCCACCGCGTCCCCGGCCTCGGCGATCCGGAACAACATCGGGACCAGTTCGTGCAACCGCTCGCCGGACAGCTCACCCAGGTGCACCGCCTCGGCCACCGCGGTCGCCGACGCCAGACCGAAGTGGTCGGCCGTCGCGCCCGCCAACGCGGTCGCCGGACCCCGCCCGTCCTCGGCCCGCACCGACGACCACATCACCTCCTCCATCAGGCCCAGCCCGCCACCCCAGTCGCCGGTCATCCGCCCCAGCGACGGGAAGCGCGCGGTCCGGCCGTCCGGCAACAGACCGACGCAGTTGATCCCGGCCCCGCACACCACCGCGACCCCACGCGGGGTGTCGGTACCGGAACGCAGCACCGCGAACGTGTCGTTGCCGACGGTGACCGTACGGGCCCAGCCGCGATCCTCGAACTCCTTGCGCAGCCGCTGCTCCTCCACCGGCAGGTCGATGTTGGCCAGATACGCCGCGATGTGCTCCACCGGCCCGACCCCCGCGGCCGTCGCCAACACGTCCTCGACCAACGCCGCGATGCGCTCGACCGCCACGTCCTGGCCGAGTTGGTATGGCGCGTACCCCGCGCCCCGGCCGCGCCCCCACACCCGACCGTCCGCGTCGACGACCGCGACATCGGTCTTGGAGTTGCCCGCGTCGATCGCGAGCACGGCCGGCACCGATTCGGAGGAATCGGCCCCGCCCTCCGTCACCGGGCCCACGGCAGGTGCTCCTTGCCCGCCGCCAACAACCGGTCGGTGAGCGCCTCGGCGATGTCGTACTGCCCGACCAGCGGGTGGGCGAGCAGCGCGGTGACCACCCGATCGCGTCCACCGCGCAGCGCCGCGTCCAGCGCGAGCTCCTCGTACGCGGCCACGTGTGCCACCAGCCCGGAGTGCAGCGGCCCCAGCGGTGCCACCGCGAGCGGCGTCGCGCCGCTCGCGTCGATCAGGGACGGTACCTCGATCACCGCGTCATCCGGCAGGAACGGCAAGGTGCCGTTGTTGCGCACGTCGGCGACCTGGATCCGGTCGCCCTCGTCGGTGGTCGTGCCCAGCAGCGCGCCGACCAGCGCCACCGCCGCCTCCGAGTAGTAGGCCCCGCCCCGGTTCTCCAGCAGCGCGGGCTTGGTGTCCAGCGTTGGGTCCTGGTACAGCTCCAGCAACTCCCGCTCGATCGCCGCCACTTGCCGCGCCCTCGACTCGGTGTGCCGCTGCTGGGAGACCACCGCGTCGTGCGCGTAGAAGTAGCGCAGGTAGTACGACGGCACGGTGCTCTGCGCGCGCAGCAGCTCCACCGGCAGTTCGATGTCCGCGGCGATCGCCGGTCCGTGCTCGGCGAGCAGCGTCGGGAGCAGGTCCGGGCCCGGCTCGCCCGACTCGTCCAGGACGTGCAGCCCGCGTTCCCAGGTCAGGTGGTTGAGCCCGACGTGGTCCAGCCGCACCCGGTTCGGCGTCACGTCGAGCATCGCGGCGAAGCGACGCTGGAAGCCGATCGCGACGTTGCACAACCCCACCGCGCGGTGACCCGCGTCCAGCAGGGCACGGGTGACGATGCCCACCGGGTTGGTGAAGTCCACGATCCACGCGTTCGGCGCGGCGCGGCGCACCCGTTCGGCCGCGTCCAGCACCACCGGGACCGTACGCAGCGCCTTGGCCAGGCCGCCCGCGCCGGTGGTCTCCTGTCCCACGCAACCGCAGTCCAGCGGCCACTCCTCGTCCTGCCCGCGGGCCTCCTGACCACCCACCCGGAGCTGGAAGAGCACCGCGTCGGAGTCCTCGACCCCCGCGTCCAGGTCGTCGGTCAGCACCACCCGGGCCGGGTGGCCGTACCGGGCCAGAATGCGGCGCACCACCGCGCCGACCGGCTCGAGTCGTTCGATCACCGGGTCCACGAGCACGAGTTCGTCGACCGGCAAGGTTTCGCGCAACCGGCCCAATCCGTCGGCCAGTTCGGGCGTGTAAGTGGACCCACCGCCCACCACCGCGAGCTTCAACCCTTTACTCCCGTCAAAGTCACGCCCTCGATGAACGCCTTCTGGGCGAAGAAGAACACGAGGATCACCGGCGCCATCACGAGGAGTGTGGCGGCCATCATGAGATTCCAATTGACCTGATGTGCGCCCTTGAACGACTCCAGGCCGTAGGACAGGGTCCACGCGCCCGGATTCTCGGACGCGTACACCTGTGGACCGAAGTAGTCGTTCCAGCAGTAGAAGAACTGGAACAACGCGACCGCCGCGATCGCCGGCCGGATCATCGGCACCACGATCGAGATCAGGATGCGCAGCTCGCCGCACCCGTCCACCCGGGCCGCGTCCAGGTATTCGGACGGGATGGTGAGCAGGAACTGGCGCAGCAGGAAGATGGTGAACGCGTCGCCGAAGGCCATCGGGATGATCAGCGGCCACAACGTCCCGCTCAGGTGCATCTGCTTGGCCCAGAAGATGTACATCGGGATGACGATCACCTGCGGCGGCAACATCATCGAGGAGATCACCAGCATCAGCGCCACGCCCCGGAAGCGGAACCGGAACTTGGCCAGCGCGTAGGCCACCGGCAGGCTGGAGACCACGGTGAACAGAGTGCCGAGTCCGGCGTACATCAGCGTGTTGCGCCACCACGTGCCGAAGCCCGGTGTCTCCATCACCTTCTTGTAGTTGCCCCACTCCCACGAGGTGGGCCACAGGTCGCTGGTCAGCGCCTGCTTGTTGCTCATCACCGAGGTCAGGAACAGGAACACGAACGGCAGGATGAAGAACAGTACGGCGGTGACGGCGAGCGTGTGCACGCCGATCCAGGTCAGTACGCGCTTGCGCCGTCGTGGGCGTGGCGGCGTCCGGGCGGGCGCGAGCGCGGGCTTGATGCCGGCTGCCTCGGCCGTGACGGTCTGGGCCATGGCTCCGATCCCTTCTGGGCATGGTGGATCGTCGAACTCGGTTTTCCGGCCCGGGGGTTCCGTGACCGGCGAGGGGCGTGGGCGCGGTGCGCACACACGCTCGGTCGTCGTCGAACAGCCCGTCAGTCGTCGTCGAGCAGGCCCGAGCGGCGGCGCAGCAGCAGGAAGGTGAACGCCATCGCGATCACGAACAGGAGCAGCGAGATCACACACGCGGCGCCCGTGTTGAAGGTGGAGAACCCTTCCTCGTAGACCAGTTGCGGCAGGGTCAGGGTGGTGCCCTGCGGGTAGCCCGGTTCGAAGGACTGGCCGGAGTTGCCGATGATGCCGCTCGCGACCTTCCCGGCCACCATCGCCTGCGTGTAGTACTGCATCGTCTGGATCACGCCGGTGACCACGGCGAACAGCACCACCGGGGTGATCGCCGGCCAGGTCACGTAGCGGAAGCGCTGCCACGGCCCGACGCCGTCCAACTCGGCCGCCTCGTACTGCTCGCGCGGCACGTCCAGCAGCGACGCGGTGAAGATCACCAGCAGCTCGCCGATGCCCCACAGGGCGAGCAGGGTCAACGCCGGCTTGGACCAGTCCGGGTCGTTGAACCAACCCGGTTGCGGCATACCGATGTTGCCGAGCAGGTGGTTGACCGGTCCGGTGCCCGGGTTGAGCAGGAACGCGAAGCCGATCGTGGCGGCCACCGGCGGGGCCAGATAGGGCAGGTAGGACAACGTGCGGAAGAGCCCGCCGCCGCGCTTGAGCCGGATCGCCAACATGCCCAGGCCCAGGCCGAAGATCACCCGCAGGGTGACCATCACCGCAACCAGCCACAGCGTGTTGCGCAACGCCTGCCACAGCGGCGGGTAGTCGTTGAGCACGTAGTTCCAGTTGCGCATGCCCACCCAGACCGGCGCGTTGATCAGGTCGTAGCGGGTGAACGAGTAGTACACGGTCGCGCCGAGCGGATACGCGAAGAAGACCGAGAAGCCGATCAGCCACGGGGACAGGAACGCGAGCGTGCGCAGGTTCCGCCGGCGGCGCTGCCTGCGCAGCGCCGCCGGGACCTTCGCCGCCGCGGGGGCGGTCGTGGTCATCGGATCACTTGACCTGGGCCACGTCGGTGTCGATCTGCTTGTCCAGATCGGCCAGGCTCTTGGTCAGGTCACCACCCTGGCCGGCCTCCCACTTGTAGGCGTACTCGGACAGGGTGACCTGGTACTTGCCGCCGTTGGGGCTGGCCGGCGTGGTGTTGCTGGCGGGGTGCTTGAAGGCGTCGATGAACGGCTTGAAGTGCTCGTCGTTGGCCAGCGGCGACGCGGCCAGCGCGGCGTTGGTGCTGGGCACGTTGTGGATCGCCTGCGAGAAGGCGTTCAGCGCGTCGGTGTCGGTGGTCACGAACTTGACGAACTCCCAGGCGGCGGCCTGGTGGTGGCTGGACTTGGCGATGCCGACGGTGGTCCCGGTGAGGTAGCTGCGGCCGTACTTGTCGGCCTGGTCGTCCGGGACGGGGAACGGCGCGGTGCCGTAGTTCAACTTCGGCGCGTCCTGGGCGATCATCGCGGTGCGCCACTCGCCGTCCATGGTCATCGCGAGCTTGCCGCTCATGAACGGGTTCTCCGCGGAGAACTCCTCGCCGAACGTGGTGCGGAACTTCTCCAGCTTGTCGAATCCGCCCTGGCTTTCCACGAATTGCTTCTGCCAGTTGAAGAACTGCGGGACGACCGGGTCCTTGGACAGGTTCGACTTGCCGTCGGGCGTCTGGTACGTCGGGCCGAACTGGGCCAGCGTGTGCGCGGCGGAGAACTCGTAGGCGTGGAAGGTCGGCACGAAGCTGGCCACCTTGAACGTTCCGTCTCCGTTGAACTGGTTGAGCTTCTTGGCGGTTTCGGTCAGCTCGGTGAACGTCTTCGGCGGCTGGGTGATGCCCGCGGCGGCGAACATGTCCTTGTTGTAGTACAGGCCGTAGGCGTCGGCGAGTAGCGGCAACGCGCAGCGCTTGCCCTGGAATTGGGTGTAGTCCAGCACCGGCTTGGGGAAGGTCGTGGCCACATCGATGCCGGACTTGGCCAGCCACGGCGCCAGATCGGTCCACGAGCCCGACGTACAGAACTGGCCGACGTTGTCGGTGGTGAACGAGGAGACCACGTCCGGGCCCTTGCCGGAGCGGATGCCCTGGGTGATCTTGTCGTCGGTGACGTTGGAGACGATCTTGACCTTGATGTTGGGGTGCTTCACGTTGAACTTGGCGACCAGGTCCTCGACCGCCTTGGTCTCGCTCTCGGCGCTCCAGCCGTGCCAGAAGGTGATGGTGACCTTCTTGTCGGGCGCCTCGTTCGCACCGGTTCCCGAGCCGCCGTCGTCGCCGGCGCACGCGGAGGCCATCAGGGCGAGCGTGGCGGCACACGCGAGGGTCGTGATGGAACGACGGAGCCGTGGGAGTCTGTGCACTGGGTCCTCCTCCGGAGATGGCTGCGGCGCGGCCGGGACGAGCGGCGCCGGGGGCCTTGCGGTGGTACGGCGGAGCCTGGTCTGCTGGCGAAGTGCCTTGTGGTGCAGGGGTGTTGCAGTCGAGCCGGGATGCCGGTGGTGCCGGCGGTGTCGGCGACGTCGAAGGTGCCGACGGTGCCGGTGGTACGGGTGGGGGACCGAGAGCCGAGGCGGGGCCGGGGCATCGGTCGGTACACACGCGGGTGCGGCCGCGAGGGTCCGGTCTTGTGGCGCCGTGCGGTGGTCCGGTGGTGTGTGCGTGTGTGTGCTGTGCGTGCTGCGCGTGTGTCAGGTCGTGGTGAAGACGACGTCACGCGCGACGTCGAGCGCCGCGTGTACGGCGCCGGTGAGGACGGGGTTGGCGGGTACGTCGCCGAGCACGACGCGCGGACGCGGGATCGCGAGGCGGTGCAACTCGCCCACCACGCGTGAGCGCAACGCCTCGCCGCCGGCCATCGGGATGGCCCCCGACAACACGACGAGGCCGGGATCGAGCACCGAGACGATCACCGCGAGGCCGACCGCGAGCCGGTTGGCCAGCTCGTCGAGGAAGGCTTCACCGCGCGAGTCGGTGGCGCGCACCGCTCGGGCGACCGCCTGCGGCGCGGTACGACTGCCCACCCCGTAGGCGCGGGCCAGGGACAACACGGCAGGCGCGCCCGCGAGTTGCTGGAAGCCGCCGGTATTGCGGCGGCTGACGTCGTGCGGCAGCGGGGCGCCGGGCATCGGCATGTAGCCGACTTCGCCCGCGCCACCGGTGGAACCCCGGTGCAGTCGACCGCCGAGCACGATCGCGCACCCGATGCCCTCGTCGACCCACAGCAGGACGAAGTCGCCGCCGTCGCGCGCGGATCCGTCCCGCTGCTCGGCGAGCGCGGCCAGGTTGACGTCGTTCTCCACGTCCACCGTCAGGCCGAGTTCCTCGCGGATGGCGTCCAGTACGCCCGGGGTGTGCCAGCCCGCGAGGTGCCGGCCGTAGCGGAACTGTTCGGTGGTCGGGTCGAACGCGCCGGGGATTCCGATCACCACGTGGGCGAGATCGGCGAGGTCCAGGCCGGCGGGCCTGGCCGCGGCGCGCACCGCGTCCCGAATCCGGCCGGGAGTGTCCGCCGCCTCGCGGCGCGGCGTGGGCATTTCGTGCTCACCGACCACACGTCCGGCCAGGTCGGCGATGGCCACCCGGATCCGGGCGGGCGTGACATCCAGGCCCGCGACGTGTCCCGCCGCGGGGTTGATCTCGTACAACTGGGCGCCCGGTCCGCGGCCACCCTCGGTGGTGCCGACCCCGACGACCAGGCCGGCCGCCTCCAGGCGGGAGAGCAGCTGTGAGGCGGTCGGCTTCGACAAGCCGGTCATCGAGCCGATCTGGCCTCGGGAGAGCCGCCCGTGCCGCAAGAGGAGTTCGAGCGCGGCCCGGTCGTTGATGGCCCGCAAGAGGCTCGGCCGCCCGGCCTGCTCCCGCCCGGACGCTCCCGCGCCGCGCTCGGTGCTTCCGGCCATGAGCGGTTCTCCCTCTCGTCACTGTTAGGAAACCTTCCTAAGAGTTGTAGAGGAAATTAGGCCCGCCCTCTCGGCACTGTCAAGGGTTTCCGACAAGGTCGTTACCGGACCGCGTCCACCCGTTCGGCGGACCGTGCGGGCGGACGGCGGGAGGCGCGGGCGCGCGGGTGGACGCCATTGGCGCGTCACCGGCGCGCGTGCGCACGCCATCCGGGCGCACCGCATGGTTAGTCGGGTGATCTCGGGCAACTCTCAGAGTCCGGCGACTTCTCCGAAGCAGCGCACCGCACACACCGCGCCGGGTTCGGGACGAGGTGCACAGACCGCGGGAGGCGGCGTTGGCCGGCAGTACAGCGACGACCGGGCAGTCGAGCGGGGACTCCTACTCGGAGCACCTCGGCCACGTCATCTTCATCACCGCCGCCGCCGCGATGGGCGGGTTCCTCTTCGGCTACGACAGCTCGGTGATCAACGGCGCGGTCGAGGGCATCCGCGGCAAGTTCGAGCCCGGATCCAGCCTGCTCGCCCAGGTGGTCGCCGCCGCGCTGGTGGGCTGTGCGATCGGGGCCGCGGTCGCCGGGCGGATCGCCGACCGGATCGGCCGGATCAGGGTGATGCAGATCGCCGCCGTGCTGTTCGCGGTCAGCGCGGTGGGCTCCGCGCTGCCGTTCGCGCTGTGGGACCTGGCGATGTGGCGCGTGCTCGGCGGGATGGCGATCGGGATGGCGTCGGTGATCGGTCCGGCGTACATCGCCGAGGTCGCGCCACCCGCCTATCGCGGTCGGCTGGGTTCGTTCCAGCAGGCCGCGATCGTCACCGGGATCGCGGTCTCGCAACTGGTCAACTGGGGCATCCTCAACCTCGCCGACGGCGATCAGCGCGGCGAGTTGATCTTCGGTCTGGAGGCGTGGCAGGTGATGCTGGGCGTGATGGTGCTGCCCGCCGTGCTGTACGGCGTGTTCACCTTCGCCATCCCCGAGTCGCCGCGCTTTCTGCTCTCGGTGGGACGCGTGGATCAGGCCAGGAAGGTACTGGCCGAGGTGGAGAGCGACGACGTCGACCTGGACGCGCGCGTCGCGGAGATCACCGAGGCGATGCGCCGCGAGCACAAGTCCACCTTCAAGGACCTGCTGGGCGGCGGCGGGTTCCTGTTCCTGCCGATCGTGTGGGTCGGCATCGGGCTCTCGGTGTTCCAGCAACTGGTCGGCATCAATGTGATCTTCTACTACTCGGCGTCGTTGTGGCAGTCGGTGGGGATCGACCCGAACAGCTCGTTCCTGTACTCGTTCACCACGTCGATCATCAACATCATCGGCACTGTGATCGCGATGTCCCTGGTCGACCGGGTGGGCCGCAAACCGCTCGCGCTGGTCGGCTCGACCGGCATGGCGATCTCGCTCGGCCTGGTCGCGTGGGCGTTCTCGGCGCGGACCGGCGAAGGCAAGAACATCAAGCTCCCGGACACCGAAGGCACCGTCGCGCTGATCGCGGCCCACTCGTTCGTGCTGTTCTTCGCGCTGTCGTGGGGCGTGGTGGTGTGGGTCTTCCTGGGCGAGATGTTCCCGAACCGGATCCGCGCCGCGGCGCTGGGCGTGGCCGCCTCCGCGCAGTGGATCGCCAACTGGGTGATCACCGTGTCGTTCCCGACGCTGTCGGACTGGAACCTGTCGGCGACCTACGTGATGTACGCGTGCTTCGCGGTCCTGTCCATCCCGTTCGTGCTCAAGTTCGTCCCGGAGACGAAGGGCAAGACGCTGGAGGAGATGGGCTGAGCCCGGCGTCGGCGGCCGGGACCGCACAGCGCGCCGGCGGCCGGGACCCGCGAGTCGAGTCCCGGCCGGCGGGGCGGGTCTCAGCCCAGGTCGCGGCAGCGCAGCGCGGTCAGGCCCGCGGCCGGCAGCGCGAGCGCGAGGGCGAGCAGCCACAGGTACGGCGTGGCCGCGACGTCGGCGCCGGGCAGCTTGGGCAGGTGGCCGAAAGGCGACACGTCCAACACCGCCTGGGGCAGTTTCAGCGCGGGGCCGAGCCAGCCGAGCGCGATCACCAGGCCGACCACGCCCCACACCGCCGGGGCGAGCCTGGGCAGTGCGCCGACGACCAGTACGGCGAGCCCGGTCAGCGCCCACACGGCGGGCGCCTGGGCCAGCACGGCGAGCAGGAGGCGGGGCACCTGGCCGGATACGTCGCCGATGGTGATCCCGTACGACAGACCCATCGCGACACCGCCCGCGGCCAGTACCAGAACCGGGCCGAGGTACGCGATCGCCAGGTGCCCGCCCGCCCAGCGCGCGCGGCCGACCGCGCTCGCCGGCAGTGGTTCGGCCCGACCGCTCGTCTCCTCGTCGCGCAGGCGCAGCACCGCGCCGGCGGTGAACACCACGCAGACCAGGCCGAGCATGTCGACCAGCGTGGACAGGAACGCGTCGGTCAGCGCGACGTGACCGCCCATGCGTTGGATCAGGTCCCGGGTCCCGTCGTTGTCGCCGACCAGGTCCTGCGCGCCGTCGGCGATGCCGCCGAACACCGCGCCGGCGACGGCGAAGCCGACCGTCCAGGCGAGCAGGGTGCCGCGTTGCAGCCGCCAGGCCAGGCCGTACGCCCCGGACAACGACGCGGGCGCGTGCGCCGGGCCCGGTCGCGGCGGCACGAAGCCCGCGCCCAGGTCGCGTCGGCCGGCGAGGGTGTAGGCGAGCGCGACGCAGCCGAGCGTGAGGGCGAGCGGGAGGGCCAGCCGAGGTGACGCGGTACATCGAACGCTTCGCGAGCGAATTGGCCGACGCCGGCATGCAGCGGATGGCCGCGCGCGTGTTCGCCGCGCTGCTCGCGGCCGACTCGGCGAGCATGACGTCGGCCGAGCTGGCCGAAGCGCTGCGGATCAGTCCGGCCGCCGTGTCGTCGGCGATCGCCTACCTGTCCCAGGTCCGGATGGTGCACCGCGAGCGCGAGCCCGGTTCCCGGCGGGACCGCTACCGGCTGCACGACGAACTCTGGTACGAGACCTACGGCGAGCGGGACAAGATGTTGTCCCGCTTCGAGATCGTCCTGCGCGAGGGCGCGCAGTCCCTGGGCCCGGATACGCCGGCGGGCGTTCGAGCCCAGGAATCAGCGGACTTCTTCGCCTTCCTGCAAGCGGAGTTCGTGGGGGTCATGGAACGGTGGCGCAACCGGGAGCGGTAGGTGGGGCGGAGCGAATCCGGCCCGGCCGGCGGTCGAGGCCGAGCGGACGGCGGGCCGGCCCGCCCGGTCGTCTCACCGCGTCCCGGGGGTGATCGGCACGTTGGGACACTGCGCGCCCAGCTTCTGGAGCATCGCGAGTTCGGTGGTGTCGACGGCCAGGTCGTACTTGGTCTTCACGGTCACCCAGTCGGTCAGGTACGTACACCGCGCGCCCTCGTACGGCGGCAGCCACGTACCCGGGTCCTGATCGGCCTTCGAACGGTTGTACTTGGCCGTCACCGCGACCAACGCCCGAGGCTGGTCGAGGTCGTTCGCGTATTGCTCGCGCAGCTGCGGCGTCCACGCGGACGCGCCCGAGTCCCACGCCTCCGCGAGCGGCACCATGTGGTCGATGTCCAGGCCGGACCCGCCGTCGACGTAGGCGTCCTCGTAGTAGGAGTACCAACGGCCGCCCGTGAGCGCACACTTGGCGCCGATCTCGGGTGGGGAGACGGCTTCCTCGAGCAGTACTTCGGCGCGTGTCGTACATCCGTCCTTGTCCGCGTCGACCCAGTGCCGGAACGCGGCTCGGTCGTAGCCGGAACGGTCCTCGTCGGCCACCCGCAGGTCCGCGATCGCGTCCCGGAGCGGGATGCCCGCGGCGGCCTCGCTCGTGCCGGTGCTCTCCGCGGGCCCGACCGATGCCGCCGCGCTCGTCGTGGGGGCGAACAGCAGCGCGCCCACGCTCGTCGCCGTCACCAGGAGTGCGGCCGTCCGTCGTCCCATTGTGATTCCCGTGTGCATCATCGCGTCGTCCCAGAGTCGCCGTGACAGGTCCGCTCGTGTTGTAGCGATTCCTGTTGTAGCGATCGGGCGGCCCGCGGCCGGCAACGGCGCGGTTGCACCACTCGAAAGAGTGGTCCCGGGCGGGGCATTCGCCGGTGGCTGATCGTGATGGGTGGGGAATGGCTTCGGTGGCCTCGCCGTCGTCGGAGCGGGCGGGCGGCCGGCGGTCGGAGTCCCGGCTCGATCGTCGTGGTCGAATCGGGGGACGTGGACTACGCCTTGGCCGGTGGCAGTGTGTGCGCCGTCGCTCGGCGGCTCGGCCGCCGGCCGCAGTGGTCACGGGTGGGGTCCGCCTGTGATGCCGTCCAAGACGGTGGTCAGGTTGTGTTTGAAGGTTTCCTCGGGGCTGAGGTGGGCGCCGTCGATGACGAGTCGGGCGACGGTGGGGTACCGGCCCGTTTTCAACATGCGCGTGAGGTAGGGGCCGAGGCCGGCCTGAAAGGCGGCTTCGTCGGTGCCGGTGGAACGGGCGGTGCGTCGCTCGGTGACCTCTCTGCGGATCGCTCCGATGATGAAGCCGTTGAGCGCGCCCAAAGCCCGCTGAAGATCGTCGATGTCGCGCACGGCGGGGGCCTGGCTCAGTGCCGCCGCGGTCGCTTCGCCCACGGCGAGCGCGTGCGGTCCCAAGTGTGGCCTTCCGCCGAGCAGGTCGGAAAACCACTCATGGTCAAGGGCGGCATCGCGGGTCGCGTGGGCGATGGCCAGTACCGTGGCGCGCCACGCGGAGTGCGGGCCGACCTCGGCGATCCGGGCATAGACGACGTCGACCATCAGATCGAGTAGTTCGGATCTGTTGATCACATAGTCGTAGAGCCGCATCGGACCGACACCGAGCTCTTTGGCGATCTTGCGGACCGACAGGCCGTCGAGCCCTTGCGCGTCGGCAAGCCGGATCGCCGTAGTGGCGATCCTCTCGCGGCTCAACGGCACCGGCGCCGCTCGCGGCTGAGGTTCGGGCCGTTCCCAAACGGACAACACTTCACTACCGTACGGTGTATCCATGAATACAGTGTACGGTAAGGGGATGGGAATGCGAATCGCTGTCACCGGTGGCGGCCTTGGCGGCCTGACGCTGGCGCGGATCCTGCATCGGCACGGCATCGACGCGGTGGTGTACGAGCGCGCGGCGAGCCGATCCGCGCGGCCGCAGGGCGGCTCGCTCGACCTGCACCCGGAATCCGGGCAACAGGCCCTGGCCGAGGCGGGTCTCGCCGGCCGGTTCCGGTCGCAGGCGCGGCCGGAGGGCGAGGAACATCGCATCCTCGATCCGAGTGGACGGATCCTGATCCACCATGTGCCGCAACCCGGCTCGTTCTCCGGACGTCCCGAGATCGACCGGAGGGCACTGCGTGATCTTCTGCTCGACTCCCTTCCCGGCGAGACGGTTGTCTGGCGGCGTCGGCTGGTCGCGGCCGCCCCCCGACCCGAGGGAGGCTGGGAACTGACATTCCAAGACGGCCACCGCACCGACTGCGACATCCTCATCGGCGCGGACGGCGCGCGCTCGGTCGTCCGGTCGTTGCTGACCGACACGCAACTGTCCTCCGTGGCCACCCTCGTCGAGCTGAGCATCGAAGACGTCGACCGGCGCCACCCCGATCTCGCCGAGCTGGTCGGCCCCGGCAACCTGTGGTGCGTCGGCGTGAACCGGATCCTGGCAGCGCAACGCCTCGGTGACGGCGGCATACGGGTCGGGATCTCGCTGCGCGCAGACGATCTCCCCATCGACACATTCCGCAGTAAGCGCGCTCTGCTGGACATCTTCGGTGATTGGGACCCACGCCTTACCGCACTCATCGAGGCCGGCGACGGCGCGCCGACGCCGCGCCTGATCGAAACGATGCCCATCGGTACGCGCTGGGCCGGCCGGCAGGGTGTCACCCTCATCGGCGACGCCGCGCATCTCATGCCGCCGGTCGGCGAGGGCGCCAATCAGGCCATGCTCGACGGCGCCGAACTCGCCGGCCGACTCGCCGCCGACCCCGCCGACCCGGACTCGGCGATCCGGACGTACGAGGAGGTGATGTTCGCCCGGATTCACCCGATCGCCGAAATGTCCGCACGAGTCCAGGCGATGATGTTGTCCCCCACCGCGGCGGAGGACATCGTCCGCTTCTTCACGGCCCGGCCGGCCGAACCGGCACCCGCGCACACGCCCCGAGGCTGATCGTCGGGGCAGCCCCAACCGCCGTGAACGCAGCGGATCCCGTGCGTGCGTGCGCGGGTATGTGGCGGGCCGCCGGTCGGATGGTTCCGTGCCGCCCATCCGCTGCCGTGGTGCGGGCGGATCGACAACGGCCCGAACCGCTCGAACGCGAAACGGCGTTGCGGGAACCGGGCAGTGGTCGTCTCGACCCGCATCACCCGGTGGAGGTGTCGGCGTTTCGGTCGGCGCCCGATGCGGTGTCCGGGGATGGCGCCCCGGGGCGCGAGGTCGGCCAGGCGACGTCGTCGACGGTCAGAAACGGCTCGGCGGTCACGGTCGTCGGGGTCAGGCCGGTGAACGCCGCGACATCGCGATGCAGGTGGGACTGATCGGTGTAGCCGCCGTCGGCGGCGACCCGGGCCGCGGTGTCGCCCGCCACCAGGCGGTGGACGGCATGGTCGAAGCGGACCAGCGTTGCGGCACGCTTGGGCGGCATTCCGACCTGCGACCGGAATCGGGTCCACAGGCGCTTGCGGCTCCAGCCCAGTTCAGCCGCCAGTCCGTCGATCCGCACCCGGCCACGGGAGGCCACGATCCGGTGCCAGGCCCGGGCCACTTCCGGATCCACCCGCGACCGCGCCTCGTATCGGCGGGCGATCAGCGCCTCCGTCAACGCGAAGCGGCCTTCCCACGAGGGGACTTCGGCCAACTGTTCGCGAACCCGTGAGGCTTCCCGGCCCCACAGGTCCGCCAAGGTCACCAGCGTGCCGTCCAGGTCGGCGGGGCCGACGTCCAGAACCGTGCGGGCCATCAGCGGAGACAGGCGGACCTGCACGCACGCGACGTGTGCGCCCCAGGCCCGGACCATCCCTCCGCAACCGAACCCGGGTCCGGCGACGACACTTCCCAGATGCCGCCGCCCGGCGCCGTCGTCCACGACGGACGGTGCCGCTCCGAACTCCAGTACCAGCATCACGGCCGGGTGCGGGACCACCCGCAGGCCACCCGCGAGCGGGCCGGGGACGCTGAACCCGGCCATGTCGACACCAGCCATCCGGCTGGGCCGCCGTGGACGTGCCACGTCCCACGCGGCCGGCGCCGCACGCACACCCGAGGAGGACCGCATCGTCACATGCTACGCAGAGCCGGAGGCGGAACATTCCCGCAGTCCACCGGCAGGCCCCGACCGCGCCCACGAGCGGGTAGAGGAGGCCGTCCCGTGGATGGGCGGGAGCGCGGGAGCCTTGCGGCGGCGGGGCTATCGAGGGGTCGCGTGGGGCGTGGTGCCGTTGAGGATGACGTCGATCGTGGTGGTTACGAAGTGGTCGTCGAGGGGGAGGCGGCGGAAGACGAGGTGTAGCCAGGCGGCGCCGGCGATGAGGTCCATGAGGAGCATCGGGTCGGTGTCGGGGGCGAGTTCGCCTCGGGCGACGGCACGTTCGAAGAGGGGTTGTTCGCGGGTCAGGCGGTCGGCGAAGAACTCGCGGGTGTGGTCGGCCAGTTCGGGGCTCTGGGTCACCGCGCCCAGGGTTGCGACGGCGATGTCGGACGTCGGTGGAGTGGTGAGCAGCGCGACGATGCCGTTCATCAGGCCGATCAGGTCGCCTCGGAGGCTGCCGGTGTCGGGTAGGGGGAAGTCGAGCCGACCCGCGCCGGTGAGTGCGGCGCCGAGGAGGGCGCCCTTGGACGGCCACCAGCGGTAGATCGTGGTCTTGTTGACGCCGGAGCGGTCGGCGACGCCTTCGATGGTCAAGCCCTCGTAGCCCTTGGTGGCGAGCAGGTCCAGTGTGGCGTCGAAGATCTCCGGGGACCTGCGCGGACCTGCGGCGCGGGTTGCCGTCGTGCGCTGCTCGTTGCCGTTCATGGCACGAGACTAGCAGCGAATGCAACGCGACGGTGCGTTGCACTTGGTGTTAGCGTGGCCCACATGAACGTGGCCCACATGAAGCCTCACGAGCGCACACCGCCCGCTGTCGTCCCGGACGTCCACCCCGACGGACCCGCCGCGGGGCGGGTGAACCGATGACGGAGGAACGCACCTGGGACGTCGAGGAAGCCCTGGCCGTCGCCCTCGCACCGGACGCCGCGTACGCCGTCGTCGCGGACGTCCGGCGGATGAAGGACTGGAGCCCGGAGGTGATCCGGGTCTGGACGAGGGGGCGCCGCTTCGTCGGCGTCAACCGCAGGGGGCCGTGGGTCTGGTTCACCACGTGTCGGGTCGTGATCGCCGATCCCGGCCGGGAATTCGCGTTCGACGTCACCTCGTTCGGGCTGCCGATCGCGCGCTGGGGCTATCGGTTCGCGGCGGTGGAGGGCGGGACGCTGATCACCGAGTACTGGAGCGACCATCGCCGCACCGGATGGCGCCGCCGGGTCGCCGAGTTGCTCGGATTGGTCTTCACCGGTACGCCGCCCGCACAACGCGCCGCCCGCAACCGCGCGGGCATGCGCACGACCCTGGTACGGCTCCGCGCCGCGTGTGGAGGAGCCCCCTGACCCCGCACCCCGCGGCCCCGCGCGGGGCGTCCCCGGCCCCCGTGCGGTTCGGCAGGCGCAGGGGCGCGGGTGGCGACGAGGCTGTGGCCGCCGGATGCCACCCGGGGATCGGTTCACCCGCACCAGTCGAAGCAGCCGAACCGGTCGAACCCGCGACCCGCCCACCGGCGGAAGGCCCGGTCAGCGCGCGGGCTGTTTCCGTGGGTGATAGAGCGCCCGGCAGCGGTCCGGGTCCGGCGGGGCGTCCGCCGGGATCGCCAGGAAGTGCTCGAGTTGCCAGGTTCGGGTCCGGTCGGCCTGGCGGTTGGTCGTCGTCACCCACGGCGGGTAGACGCGGAAGGCACGTTTGCCGCCGGTTCCGTGCGTGGACAGGATGCCCCGGTCCCGCAGAACGGCCTTGGGGAAGACGAACTGGCCGAAGTGGTCGCCCTGGCGGGTGCCGACCACGACCAACTCGACCGGGTCCTCGGCGGCCAGGGGCTCGATCGGGCCGGCCGCCGAGCGCCGCCACAGCGTGACGAACTGCCCGACCTTGGTCGGTGTGGTCCTGGCGACCCGGAAGCGGACCTCGACGCCGTCGACGGTGAACACGTGGGCGCCGTACTCCGCGTTCTCCGGCTCGGGCACCGGCGCCGAGCACACGAACCCGTTCGGGTCGTAGACCAGGGCCTTCGTCGCGACGAGGTCGGCGGGCAACGAGCCGTCCACCGGCCAGGGGCAATCATCCGGATTCGGGCGCATCGCACCATCCTGCCACCGCCCGCCGACGCCGGCCGCGGCGGGCCGATCGGTGTGCCGCCGGTCAGGGGTGATGCCCGGACGGCGTGCCGGCGACAAGCTGCCGGCGAACGGCGTCCCGGCCGAACGGTGTGATGCCCGGTAGGCCGAACCGCGGCCTACCGGGCATCACAAACGGGGAAGATCGGGTGCGGACTCGCTCAGCAGGCGCCGAGGTCGACCCACACTCCCCACTGCCCGGTGGTCCCGGGAACCTCACCCTGGGCCCACCACTTGGCACGGTAGGTGTGGCCGTTGTACGAGACCACGCTGCCGTTGGTGTAGACCGTGTTCGCGTTCCACGCGGGTGCGGTGCAGCCACCGGGGCCGTTACCGACGGTCAGTGTGTACGTGGTCGAGTGCACGACCGACCCGGTGCCGGTGATGGTGATCGGGTAGGTGCCGGGGGTGGTGCCGGCCGCGACCGTGATGGTCACGGTGGCGGAGGAACCGGACTGCACGGACGTCGGGTTGATGGTCACACCCACGCCGCTCGGGGCCCCGCTCGAGGTGAGGGACACGGTCTGCGCCGCGCCGCTCGTGGTGGCCGTGTTCACCGTCGTGGTGCCCTGGCTGCCGACCTGGATGGTGCCGGCGGCCGGGACGGCCGTGATGGAGAAGTCGGGCCCGGGCGTGGTGCCGCCGACCGCCGTCTTCCAGATGGCGTAGGCGATCCCGTCGGCGTTGCGGTTGAGCACCGTGGCGTCGACGTTGGCGGTGGTGTCACACGCGGAGTGGTAGCAGGAGTCGTACGAGGCTCCGGCCTGGCCGCCCCACTTCGTGGCCTGCGCCGAGGTCTTGGTGGCGCTGGCGCCGGCCGCGTAGCCGGAGGTGGGGATGCCGCCCTGCTGGAAGGAGTAGTCGTCGGATCGGCCCTGGCCCTCGACGTTCTCCTCGGGACGCAGGTTCAGCGTGTCCCAGTACGCCTTCAGCGGTGCGGCGGTGGCGGAGTTGATGTTGTTGATGAAGTAGCCGGCGTTGCGCGAGCCGACCATGTCGAAGTTGTAGTAGCCCTTGATCGCGCTGCGCTGTGTGGCGCTGAGCTGACCGACGTAGAACTGCGAGCCCTGCAGGCCCTGTTCCTCGCCTGCCCACCAGCCGAAGCGCACGTGCTTGGTCAGGCTGGGGTTGGCCTGGGCGAGCGCGAGGGCGTTCTCCAGGAGGGTGGCGGAGCCGGAGCCGTTGTCGTTGATGCCGGGTCCGGCGGAGACGCCGTCCAGGTGGGCGCCGAACATGACGATCGAGTCGGCGGGGCCGCCCGGCCAGTCGGCGATCAGGTTGTTGGCGCGGTAGGTGCACGAGGTGCACGTCTGCTCGGTGACGGTGTAGCCGGCCGCCTGGAGCTTGCCCTTCACGTACGCCAGCGACGCGGTGTAACCGCCGGTGCCCGAGCGGCGGTTGCCGCCGTTCTGCGAGGCGATCGTGCCGAACTGGGACAGGTGCGCCTGCACGTTGGCGACGCTGATGTCCGGCGGGTCGATCGGGTTGGTGGGCCCGCTGGAGACGGTCAGGTTGTACTGCGCGGTGTGCGTGACACTGGTGCCCGTACCCGTCACGGTGATCGCGGTGGTGCTCGACGGTGCCGAGGCGCTCGCCGACAGGGTCAACACCGAGGTGCCACCGGCTTGCACGGTCGCCGGGTTGAACGACGCGGTCACGCCGGACGGCAGCGGACCCGCCGACAGGGTGATGTTCTGCGCCGCGCCCTGGGTCACGCTGGTGGTCACCGTCGTGGTCGCGGTGCCACCGGGCGCCACGCTGCCGCTGGTCGGACTGACCGCGATGGTGAAGTCGGGACCCGGATTCACGTTGCAGGTGGGGTCGTTCGGCTGCGCCGGCAGGCTGACGGCGTCCCACGCGGCCTTGGTCTTGTTGAACAGGGCGCAGGTGGGGTCGAGGGTCTTG
>NZ_JBVHLU010000032.1:0-104559 GCF_055558835.1 Embleya sp. NPDC025285 | reverse complement strand
TTTTTTTTTTTTTTTTTCTCCCCCCCCCCCCCCCCCCCCCCCCCCCACAACCCCCCCCCCCCCCCCCCCCCCCCCCCCCCCCCCCCCCCCCCCCCCCCCCCCCCCCCCCCCGGGCCCGGTGACCCTGGGGAGGGGTCGCCACCGTACGACGCAGGAGACCGCCATGCAGCCCAGCAGCGCAGATCGCGACCTGACCGCAATCCGAGACCTGTGGCCGGAGTTGGTCGCGGCGCCCGGCACCCGTCCGCGCGACAGCGGCACGCCACGCGCGCTCACCGCCGCCGAACAGGCCCTTCAAGAGGAGCGGTTCGCCGCCGAACGGGCCGACCGCGAGGGCGGTGCCATCGGCCGCGGCGCATCGCCCGCGCCCCTGGATCTCAATCTGTTGCACGTCGAGCGCACCCTGGCCGAGGACCTGTGCGACCTCGCCGACCGCGTCGCGCAACGCGTGCAGCGTCCGCCGGCGTCGGTGAGCACGCGTGTGGAGAGCAGCCGCGTGTGGCTCGCCAGGGGCGTGCGGCCGGTGCGGATCGCCCGCCCGGTCCTGGGCCCGTTCCCCGCCGACGACCCCGGGCGGTGGCGCTACAACGCCTCGCACCGCCACGGGGCCGAGTGGGCGTGCACGTGGCTGCTGAGCGCGCTCGACGACGGCGTGCCCACGCTCGTCCTCGACGACATCACCATCACCGCTCGCCGCATCCTGCGGCAGCTCCGGACCGCGCTCGACCACCAGGACGAGCGGTACGTCGGCGCCTGCCCCAATCCCGCGTGCGGTGTCGACCTGGCGGTCGCGCCCGACGACGACGTCGTCACCTGCACCGGATGCCGCACCGCGTACGGCCGGCGGGCCTGGACCCGCATCGCCCGCGCCCGCGGCGCCGCCTGACCCCCACAACGCAATCGGCGTCCGGCCGGGGCTCGTATCCCCGGCCGAACGCCTCACCACCGACAGGCAGGAAAACCCGATGGCTGATCGGCACCGTACCCGCCGACACGACACCGCGACACCCACCCGACACCACCCGACACGCCGCCAACCACACGGCTGCGCCGCCTAATCGACCCGCCAACCAGGCGACTGGAACCCACGCCCGGACCCGACCGGTGTGCCGTACACGCACCGACAACCAGGTCGTTGTCGCCCCGACCCGACACGACGTGTCGGGTGGGCGAATCGGGCGGACACAGGACCCGACACGACCCGCCACCACACCCGCCATCCGGGCGGTCGCGGCATGAGCTTGCACCAGCTCGCCGGCGAGATGCTCGCCCAGGCCGACACGCGCACGACCAACCCGAAGCAGATCGGTGTCGGCCTGTCCGTCGCGTTCAGCATCGCCGGCTACATCGCCGGACAGTGGCGCAAGACCGGCAAGGGCAAGCGGTCGGACGCCCAGCGCACGGCGATGCTGTGGTTCACGCTCGGCGCCGTCATGGTCCTCGCGCTGGGCCTGGCCCTGCGCGGCGCGCGGTGACCGCGCCGACCCGCGCCGAGATGCGACGCGAGGCCTACCTGGTCCTGGTCCTGGCGATCATCGGACCCGGCCGCCTCGCCGTCCACCTCGCCGAGTTGTACGCCACCCTGCGCGGCTACCCGCACTGGGCCGACCGCGACGACCGCGCCCTGCGCGCGCTCCTCGAGGACCTCGCGGTCCCGGTACGCCCGCAGGTCCGTGTCGGCCTCGTCGGCGGCCGCGCCGGCATCCACCGCCAGGACGTCGAGCCGCTGCTGTCCGGGGTGCCCGTTCCGGACCCGCCGCCGACCCCGACACCACCCACCCACGCCCCCTGTCCGCGCCCCGACACCGAGTACGAAAACCGCCGCTTCTCACCCGCCAACGGATGACACCCGCCACCCGGGAAGGACCGATCGTGACCAAGCCCGAACCGATCCCGCACTACCCAAGCTGGGCCGCCATCCCGGTGCCGACACTGCTGACCGGCACCCAACACGCCGCCCTTGACCTGCCCCGCGTGCCCGCGACGCACCCGGCCGCCCGGGTCGCCGCCCACGACCACCGGGGCCGGGCCGCCACCTACGACCTGTACGACGCCACCGAGAGCGTCCCGAACAAGAGCACCGCCACACGCCTGCTCGCGATGGACCGGGACGCCCACACGTGCGAGGACTGCGGCGCCCGCACCGAACGCCCGGCCGCCGTACGCCACGGACACACCCGCCGGCAGTGCCCCACGTGCGCCCTGGTCGACGCCATCGTCACCGCCCAGGGCCGAGCACGCCTCGACCGCACGGCACAGACCGCGTGGGCCCGCGAGGTGATGGCCGACCCGAGGTCGGTGTGGGTCCACCTGGACTACGCACCCCGATCGCGCACCGCCACCGGCCGGTTGCGCGCGTGCCCCGCCGTCACGGTGCACGCCGCCGACCACGCAGGCCTGCCCGTACTACGCACCATCGTGCGCCTGGTCGCCCCCGGCAACCGCGAGGTGCCGCCGCACGCGATCGACGAGGCCACCGCCGCCCGGCTGATCGCCGAACGCCTCGGCGACCGCCGCGTGATCATGTGGGACACCGACCAGGCTGCCCGACTGTCCTTCCTCGCGCATCGGCACGCGCCCCTCACCGTCGACCCGCTCGACCTGCTCGACGCCCGCCTGCCGGCGTGGCGCGGCCTGGTCGACGCCACCGGCGTACCCGTGCGGACATGCCTGCCCCCGGGGCGGGCCGACCGGCTGTTGGTCGCCACCGCCCGCATGGCCGACACCACCGACGCCGCCACCGAACACCGCGAGTGGCTGACCGGCGGCCGCGGCGCAACCGTCGTCGACATCACCGGCGGCGACGACGACACCCACCGCATCGCCACGATCCTTCGCGCGGTCGGCGTGGACGTGGAGGGCACCGATACCGAACCCACCCGCGTCCCCGACACCGAGGGCCTGGTCCGACTGCGGGTGCTCTGCCACCGCGACGGCATCGCCGGACCACCCACCCGCTGACCACTCCCCCACCGCCCCGACCTACGCCTACACCGCAGGTCGGGGCGACGTAGACCACCCCGTAGACCACACGGTGACCCCAGGGGAGCGGGTCACGCGAACTCCGAGCAGGCACCGCGATCGGGACGTAGCATCGGCCACATGGACCGGGTGATCATCGTCGACCTGCCCGCGGCCGCGCTGCACTGCGAGGTCGACCCCAGGCTGCTCCGGCAGTGGCTCCACCGCGGCCGGCTCAGCCACCACGGGTACGACGCCCGGCGGCGCGCGCTCGTCGATCTGCTCGAAGTCGAGGCCCTGGTACCCGAGGAGAGCGCCGCGCAAATCGATCACGCTTGATCACGTCGCGACCGAGTGTCACACTGCGTGCAGTGCCACCAGTGCGCCCACACACCACCGAGAGCCCCGAGCCGACCCGGCCCGGGGCTCTCGTCGTACCACCCGCCGAACCCGCCTTCGAGTGGCTGGAATCCACATGCCCCGCATCGACACCACCGACCGACACCCCGCCACCGTCGCGATCACTCGCTGGTTCGACTACGACCACCTCGTCGGCGAACAGCGGGCGATCAGCGTCCTGTTCCACACGATCGCGGTCGACCTGCTCGCCCGCCTCAACGACAGCCCCGAACTGGTCGTCGCGCTGCGGAAGCTCCTCGAATCCAAGGACGCCGCGGTACGGGCGTCACTGCCCCAGTGACCGACGCCGCAACCGGTTGTCGACCGGTTGCGGTTGGTCGTGTCGCTGCGCCGTACAACCTCCGGCGGCCGCCAACAGTCGAACCAGGGACGTCAACCCTGGGGAGACCAATGCGCCACCGCCACACCGCCGCTCTCGTCACCGCGGCCGGTCTGCTGTTACTCACCGCGTGCGGCGGCGACAGCGACGACAAGAAGGCCGACGCGCCGGCGGCGAAGGCCGAGACGACCGCGCCCGCCAAGGCCGGCGCGAGCAGCGCCGCCGCCGTGGCGGTGCCCAAGTACACCGTGATCAACGAGTCCAAGCGGGCCGCCGGCGGGAAAGCGGACCTGGTCGTGCCGGACGTCACGGTCGACCAGGCCCAGGCCGCGATCCGCGACTATGCCAAGGGCATCGACGGCGGCGCCAAGGACGTGTCGATCACCGTGGTTCGCACCGCCGACGCCAAGGTGTACGTGTGCTCGGGCCGGTGGATCAAGGACGAGGCCGCCTCGAAGCTGTACACCGGCGGCAGCGTCAAGGCCGACAAGTGGCCGACCATCGCGATGAACTGCCCCGACCCGGGCGGCAAGAAGTAGCGCCGTCGCATAGGAGGTGACCGTGTCCGTCGCGCCCATGCACGCCGTGACGCTGACCAGCCGAGGCACCGGGCACGCCCTGGCGGTGGACGGCGCCGACATCTCGGATGCGGTCGCCTGCGTCGACCTGGTCGTCGAGGCCGGGCAGCCGGCGCGCCTGATCCTCACCCCGGCGGTGCACGAGGTCGAGGTGGACCAGGACGAGGTCGAGATCCACCTGGCCCCGCGGGCACATGCCGCGCTGGTGCTGCTGGGATGGACGCCGCCGGCCGGCGGGGCGTGAGCGGTGGCCGGCCGGTCCGACCTCACCTCGCACGCGTACCGCACCATGCGCGCCAGCATCCTGGCTGAGGACGACACCTGCATCTGGTGCGGGCACCCAGGGTCGGACGCCACCGACCACCTCACCCCGGTCGCCCGCGGCGGCGCCCGGATCGACCGGGACAACCTGGCCCCCATCCACGGGGTGGCCGGCTGCCCGACCTGCGGGCGCAAGTGCAACAACGAGAAGGGCACCGGCGCGCTGAGCCAAGCCTCGCGTCTCGTCACGTCGCGTGACTGGTACGCCGGCCCGAGCTGAGGCAACCCAGTCTTTGGGAGGGGCTCATCCCAGCCCCACGCCCAAACTGGGGTTTCTCTCCCCGAGGCCCGCGCCACCGGGCGGCCCGCAGGCCCCTGACCTGCACATATGCCCTCCTGGGCTCTGGCCCGGGCGTGACCGGCGGCCGCCCTGGGGCCCCAACCGCCCGGTGTTGCGTCAAGCCCGGGGCCGGGTGGGTCGGCCGGGCCTGCCTCCGCCGGTCCGCCGCCCGCCGGGGCGGCCACACACAGTGAGGGGGTGGCCGCGTGGGTCCGGTCGAGAAGGCCGTGCACCGCGACGTCGACGACCTGGGCGACCTGGTCGGCGTCGAGCCGTCCCTGTCGGAGATGGCCTACGCCCTGGCCCGCGCGATCGACCAGGGCGGCGGCGACGAGGGCCGGATGCTGCCCGCGCTCAACCGCGAGCTGCGCGCCACGCTCGCCGCGATTCTCGCCGGTCGGATGGTCGAGGAGGGCGACGATGGACTCGGCGACCTGGCAGCACCCGCCTGAGTACGCCGATCGCCTGCGCGAGTTGTACGGCCTGGAGTGCCCGCCGCGGTGGGGCACGCCGCGGTGCCTGGAGCACGCGACCCTGGGCCCGCAGGCCGCGAAGGTCATGGGCCGGCTGGGGTACACCCCGATGCCGTGGCAACGGTACGTCCTCGACGTGGGCCTGGAACTCGACCCGATCACGGGGCTGTTCGTCTACCGCGAGGTGGGCCTGTCGGTGCCGCGCCAGCAGGGCAAGACGCAATTGCTGCTGGCCCTGATGGTGCACCGGGTCATGGCCTGGACCAGACAGAACGTCGTGTACGCCGCGCAGACGCGAAGCATGGCGCGACAGCGGTTGGAGGACGAGTTCGTCCCGACGCTGGACACGTCGTCGCTGCGGCGGCGGTACCGCACCCGGATGACCAACGGCAACGAGGCGGTGCTGTGGACCAGCACCCGGTCCAAGCTCGGCATCACCTCGAACACCGAACGCGCGGGCCACGGTCCGGCGCTCGACCTGGGCGTGATCGACGAGGGCTTCGCGCACACCGACGATCGTGTCGAGCAGGCGATGTCGCCGGCCATGCTGACCCGCGACATGGCGCAACTGTGGTGGGCCTCGGCCGGCGGCACCGACGCGTCGGTGTGGCTCAACCGCAAACGGACGACGGGCCGCGCGCTCATCGAGGAGTGGTGGCAGACCGGCGAGCGTCCGACCGCGGCGTACTTCGAGTGGTACGCGCCGCCGGAGTTGTCGCGCGCCGACCCGGTGACCTGGCGCCTGTGCATGCCGGCGCTGGGCCACACGGTGACCGAGGCGGTGGTGCGCTCGGAGTTGGACCGGCTCGAACCGGCCGAGTACGACAGGGCCTATCTCAACCGGACCAGGCTCAAGACACCCGCCGCCGACCCGAACGTTCCGCGCGCCGGATGGCCGACGCTGGTCGACGCGAGCTCGCAGGCCGGTGACGACCTGGCGTTCGCGATCGACGTCTCGGGCGCACGGGACAAGGCCTCAATCGCGGTGGCGTCGGTGCGAGCGGACGGGCGGATGCACGTCGAGGTCGTCGACCAGCGCCCCGGCACCGACTGGCTGGTGCCGGCGCTGCTGCGCCTGTCCGCGCTGTGGTCCCCGGTGGCGGTGGCGGTGGCCGCGGGTTCGCCCGCGGCCGCGCTGATCAACGACCTGACCGCCGCCGGTTTCCGGGCGCCGGGCCTGCAGGAGGACCCGGTTCGGGGCGACCTGGTGATCGTGCGTCCGAACGACGTGGTCGAGGCGTGCGGCCAACTCTCGGACGCGATGCGCCAGGGCACCCTCGTCCACCTCGACCAGGCGCCGCTCACCGGCGCGGTCAACGGCGCCCGCACCAAGCCGGTCGGCGACGCGTGGCGGTGGCACCGCCGCAGCTCGACGGCCGACGTCTCCCCGCTGCTCGCGGTCACCCTCGCGCGGTGGGCCCTGTTGACCCTGGGCCCGCAGGTCGCCCGGCCGTACGACCCGCTCGCCAACATCTACTGATCGGAGGATCCGACGTGGCCGCACCCCGCAGCGCGCGTGTCCCGCCGCCGTCCCGTGCCGCCCGCGCGGGCGTCGTCGCCGCCGGCGCGGCCGGGCACGCGATCCGTGCCGTGGTCCGCTACGGGCCCGGCCTGGCCGGCGCCGCGCTGATGACGTGGGCCGGGTGGATGCTGTGGCCCGCCCTCGGCGCCGCCGTCGCCGGCGGGTTCTGCCTGGCGCTCGACCACCGCCGGGAGGACGCGTGAGCATGTGGACCCGCCGCCCCGACCGCGACCGGGCGCGCGCGGGCGTTCGGCCCGTCCGCTCGACCGTCGACGAGATCCTGGCGACGTTCCGCGGCCTGAACAACTCGTACACCGACGTGGACCTCTCCAGCGCCGAAGGCCCGCTGCAGGCCGTGGCGGTGTGGTCCGCGTGCGACCTGGTCGCCAGCCTGGTCTCCGAACTTCCCGTCGACCTCTACCGGGGTGCGGGTGCGGAGCGACGGCAGTTGCCGATGCCCTCGTACCTGCTGGATCCCGACGGGTCCGGGCACGGCCTGGCCGACTGGTCGTATCGCGTGGTGATGTCGTGGCTGCTGCGCGGCAACACCTACGGGGCGGTCCTGGACCGGGGGGCGGGCGGGTTCCTGCGCCAGGTCGACCTGTTCCACCCCGATCGGGTGCGCCCGACCCGTGTCGACGGCTCGGTGGCGTGGACGGCCGACGGCGCCCCGGTGCCCGATGCGCAGATGCTGCACCGGCGGGTGAACCCCATGCCCGGGTGCCTGCTGGGCCTGTCGCCGGTGCAGCTGCACATGACCACCATCGGCCAGCAGGTGACCGCCGGCCGGTTCGGTCTGCAGTGGTTCCAGGACGGCGCGCACCCCTCGGCGTTGCTGATCAACACCGAGACGGCGCTGGACGCGGACCAGGCCGCCACCGCGAAGGAGCGGTTCCTGGCCGCGGTCCGCGGCCGCCGGGAACCGCTGGTGATGGGCAAGGGCTGGGACTACAGGCCCCTGCAGGTCTCGGCCGAGGAGTCACAGTTCCTGCAGACGCAGGGATACAGCGCGGCCGAGTGCGCGCGGATCTTCGGCCCCGGCATCGCCGAGGTCCTGGGCTACGGCTCCGGGTCGATGACGTACGCGAACATCGTCGACCGCGACCTGCACCTGCTCAAGTACGCCGTCGGGAAGTGGATCCGCCGCCTGGAACGGCTGCTGTTCGAGTTCCTGCCGCGGCCGCAGTACGTGCGGCTGAACCGGGACGCGCTCCTGGAGACGAACACCGCCCAGCGGTACGCCGCGTACGGCTCGTCGCTGACCGCGGCCTGGCAGACGATCAACGAGGTCCGGGCGATCGAGGACCGGCCGCCCGTGCCGTGGGGCGACGCCCCGTACGTGCCCGCCGCCGCGACCGGCCCCGCACCCGACGAGTCCGACGATCCACCACCGACGGACGTCGACCCCACCCAGGAGGAGTGACCCATGGCCGCGATCCGCGGGCTGTATCTGATCCGCGGCACCACCGCCGCCCCCGCACTCGCCGCACCGCCCGCCCCGCATGCCGCACGCGCCGCCCGCGCGGACGACGAGGCGGGCATGCCGGTGATGACCGTCGAGTTCTCCCGGTTCGGCACCTGGTACGAGATCGACAGCTGGTGGGAGGGGCGGTTCCTGGAGTCGACGGCGCCGGGCGCGTTCAAACGGACGATCGCCAACAACGGGTCGGCGGTCAAGGTGCTGTTCAACCACGGCCGCGACAGCGCGATCGGGTCCAAGGCGTTGGGTGTGCCGGCCCTGATCGAGGAACGCGAGACGTCCCCCTACATGGAGGTCCCGCTGCTGGACACCTCCTACAACCGCGACCTGGTCCCCGGCCTGGAAGCCGGCGCCTACGGCAGCTCGTTCATGTTCGAGGTCCTCGCCGAGGAGTGGAACAACGAGCCCGAGGCGTCCGACCACAACCCGCAACGCCTGCCCGAGCGCACCATCACCGAGGTTCGGCTGATGGAGGCCGGGCCGGTGACGTGGCCGGCGAACCCCGACGCCACGGCCGGGCTGCGCTCCGGCGCCGACTGGCTCATGGCCGACCTCGCCGAACATGGCGACGAACACTCCGTCCGCGAGCAACAGCGCGCGTACGACGCATTCCGCGCCCTGCACGGGCTCCGCACCACCTCGCCCACCCGGCAGGTGCCCGCGGCCCCCGAACAGGGCGAACCCGCCACCTCGGCACCCGACGCGCCCGCGTCGGCCCGCCACGTCGGCGAGCTCACCGCGGCGGAACGACTCCGCCGCCTGAACCGCTACGGCGTAAGGAACCGATGACCATGCCGACCGAATACCTGGCGAGCGCGAACGCCGACGCGGCGAGGCGCCGCATCGAACAGATCAACGAAGAGCTCGCGCGCATGCACCGCGAGGCGGGCGACCAGCCGCTGAGCGCGGCCGCGCGCGAGGACTGGGACACCCTGGAGACCGAACGCGCCTGGCGCGAGGACGAGCACTCCACCCTGGAGCGCCGCGCCCGCCTGAACGCGTCCCGCGAACGCTGGAACAGCACACAGTTCACGCCCGACACCGACCCGTTCGAGGACGACCCGCGGACCCTGCGCGGCGACGCGGTGTACTCGCGGGCGATGGCCGTCCTCGACGACCCGCAGGGCGGCCGGCACCTGCGCGCCGACCAGAAGTCCCAGGTCCAGAGCATCCTGCGCACACACACCGGCGACACGAACGGCGAGCTCGTCGGTCAGTTGCTGCTCGCGACGGAGAACCCGGCCTACCGCAGCGCGTTCCAGCGGTCGGCCGCCTCGCAGTCCCCGGCGTTCACCCAGGACGAGGCCCGCGCGATCGAGCGGGTACAACTGATCAAACGCGCGATGTCGGTCGGGGTGGACGCCGCCGGCGGGTTCGCGGTGCCGGTCCTGATCGACCCCACCGTGATCCTCACCGCGCAGGGCTCCTCGAACGACATCCTTCGTTTGGCCAGGGTCGAGACGATCACCAACGACACCTGGCGCGGCCTGTCCAGCGCGGGCGTCACCTGGTCGTTCAAGGCCGAGGGCGCCACCGCCGCCGACAACTCGCCGACGATCGCCCAGCCGGAGGTGCCCACCCGCCGCGCGGACGGGTTCGTGCCGTTCTCGATCGAGGTCGGCATGGACTGGCCCGGGTTCGCCGAACAGATGGCACAGCTCCTCGCCGACGGGTACGACGAACTCCTGGCGAGCAAGCTGACCAACGGCACCGCCGGGTCCAACGAGCCGACCGGCCTGGTGGCCGCGCTCGACGCGAACACCAACGTCGAGCTGGAGGTGACCACGTCCGGGGCGATCGGCGCCGCCGACATCTACGACCTGTGGGCCGCGCTGCCCCAGCGGCACCGCCGCTCGGAAACCACCGCGTTCATGAGCTCGACCGACGTGCAGAACGTGGTCCGGCAACTTGGTACCACGGACCCGAACTTCTCCGTCAACATCACCGAGTCCGCGATCCCGCGCCTGTTCGGCCGCGAGTACCCGATGAACGACTACATGAGCTCGCTCATCGCCGGAACCGGCACCCAGCCGCTCCTGCTGGTCGGCGACTTCCGGAACTACCTGGTCGCCCAACGCGCGGGCATGTCGGTCGAGTTCGTGCCGATGCTGTTCGACGTCACGAACAACCGGCCGACCGGCCAGCGCGGCTGGTTCGCCTGGGCCCGCGTCGGCGCCGGCGTCATCAACCCGACCGGGTTCCGGCTCCTGGTCAACAACGACGGCGCCTGACCGGCGGCGGCGTGCCCTCGGGCACGCATTCCCCCGGGCGGCGGCGCGCCCCACGCGTGCCGCCGCCCCCATTCCAGGGCGAGAGGAGCCCACGGTGAAGCACGCACTGATGACCTGCGTCGTGCGCTGGTCCGGCGGCAGCACGACGCTGCGCGAGGGCATGACCGTCGACGACGATCACCCGCTGGTGATCGAGCGGCCCGACCTGTTCGGCGACGGCGACGCACCCGCGCAACTGCCGATGCCCCCGCGGATCGAGCGGGCGACCCGCGAACCGGGCCAACGCAGCCCCGCCCGCCCGCCCAGGAAGACGACCGCCCCGAATGCGTGAGCCCGAACCCGCCGTCCCGATGGGGGCGCCGGAGGAGTCCACCGGCGACGGCCTGGTCCAAGTCGCCTACCTGCACCCGCACATCGTGTCCCACTGCTGGCACGAGTCGGTCACGGCGCTGCTCCTGCACGACCTCGACCACGACGGCCGTATCGTCCGCAGCGGCGGACCGATCATGGTGTCCTGCCCCACCGGCGGCCTCGTCCAGGCCCGCAACTCCGTGATGCGGCAGTGGCTCGACGAGACCGACCACGAATGGCTGTGGTGGATCGACACCGACATGGGCTTTCGTCCCGACACCGTCGACCGCCTCCTGGCCGCCGCCGACCCCGCCACCCGGCCCGTCGTCGGCGCACTGGCCTACTCCGCCCGCGAGATCGGCCCGGACGGGTACGGCGGCCGCCACATCACCGCCGTGCCCACGATGTACCAGGTCGCGACCGACCCCCAGGGCCGGACCGGGTTCGCGCCCGTCGCCGACGTCCCACCCGACACGCTCGTTCCGGTCGCCGGCACCGGCTCGGCGTGCATCCTCATCCACCGCTACGTCGCCGAGGCGATCCGCCGCCGCCACGGCGACAGCTGGTACGACCCCATCCGCTACCAGGACGGCCGGTGGGTGTCCGAGGACCTCTCGTTCTGCAGGCGCGTGGCGGACGCGAGCGCCCCCGTCCACGTCCACACCGGGATCCTGGCCACCCACCACAAACAGGTGTGGATCGGCGCCCCGCCGCCCGCCGCCCCCGGGACCGGCCCATGAGCGAACCGGCGTACGTGACCCTGGCGTTCTTCAAGGAATCCATGGGCATCCTCGACGACGACCGCGACGAACAGCTGCAGCAGCGTCTGGACGCCGCCTCACGCGGCGTGGACTCGCACTGCGGCCGCCGATTCCACCTCGACGACATCCCCGCACCACGCACCCTGCGGATCGCCCGCCGGGTCGTCGTCGACCAGGACGGCCCGCGGCTGCTGGTCCCCGACATCGGCACCACCACCGGCCTCGTCGTCGAGCTCGGCCGCCCCGGCGCCTGGCGCGACATCACCACCGAGGTCGAACCCATCCGCGACCACGACGACGACCAGACATGGCCGTACACCTCACTCGCCCGGCCCGGCGGATGGCACGCCGCGCCCGGCACCCGCGCACGGATCACCGCCCGGTGGGGATGGCCCGCCATCCCCACCGCCGTCGAGATGGCCACCGTGCTGCAGGCCTCACGGCTGTGGAACCGCAGAAACAGCCCCGAGGGCATCACCGGGTCCGCCGAGTGGGGCGGGATGCGCCTGACCCGCGTCGACCCCGACGTCGGCATGCAGCTGCAGCGCCTGGTCCTGCCGGCGTTCGCATAGAGGAAGGAACCGCCGTGCAGATCTCCGCCGTACGCGCGGCCATCGCCACCGCCGCCCGCGCGGTCGTCCTGCCCAAAATCGCCGGCCACCTCACCTGCAGCGGCTTCACACCCGACGCGGTGATCGAACCGCACTTCTTCGTCGGCGAATACAACATCACCTACGACAAGGCCTTCGGGCGCGGCCAGGACGAGGTCGAGTTCACCGCCCGGGTCCTGGTCGGCCGCGCCGACGACCGCACCGCCCAGGCCCACCTCGACGCCATGCTCTCCGGCGGCGGACCCGCATCGCTGAAACAGGCGATCGAGGCGGCCCGCGGCGCGCCCGGCGAGGCGGCCCTGGGCGGCCTCGCCGACGACCTGCACGTGGTGCGTGTCGCCGGCTACCGCTGGTACGAACACGCCGGCACCCAATACGTCGGCGCCGAGCTCACGATCCGCGTGATCGGGGACGGGAGTTGAAGTCATGGGCATGATCCTGCTCAACGTGCGCGCGTTCGCCGTCGGCCTCGACCTCACCGGGGCCTCGACCAAGGTCGAGATCTCGGCAGAGGTCGAGGACAAGGACGCCACCACCTACGGCAGCGGCGGATGGAAGGAACTGCTCGGCGGCCTGTCGTCGGCCGAGATCTCCGCCGAAGGCCTGTGGGAGGCCGGCGACCCGAGCATGGTCGACGACGCATCCTGGTCCCAACTCGGCGGCATCGGCCCGTGGACGGTGGGCCCGGTCGGCGCCGCCGTGGGCGATCTCGCGTACTTCACCCAGGCCCTGCGCGCGGCCTACAGCCTCGGTGACCAGGTCGGCGAGATCGCCCCGTGGAAGGGCAGCGCGAAATCGTCATGGCCGCTGGTGCGCGGGAGCGTCGCGCACCCGCCCGGTACCGCGCGCACCGTGACCGGGGTCGGCACCGCCATGCAGCTCGGCGCCGTCACCACCGGGAAACGGCTGTACGCCGCACTGCACGTGCTCTCGGTCGCGGGCACCGCCACGCCGACCATCACCGCGCGGGTCGAGTCGGACGACGCGAGCGGTTTCGCGAGCCCCACCACCCGCGCCACCTTCACCGCGGCGAGCGTCGCCGGCGGTCAGACCCTACGCACCGACGGCACCGCGATCGCCGACACCTGGTACCGGCTTGCCTGGACCATCACCGGCACCGCCCCCTCGTTCATGTTCGCCAGCGCACTCGGAATCAGGTGATCCCATGCCCAAGATGGTCCTGCTCGCCGCCTACGTATCGATCAACGCCAACGACCTGTCGACCTACGCCACCAAGGCCGAGATCGCGATCGAGGTCGAGGACAAGGACGTCACGACCTACGGATCACTCGGCTGGAAGGAAGTACTCGGCGGCCTCAAGTCCGGCGAGATCGCGCTGGAGTTCAAGCAGGACTTCGCCGCGACCAAGCTCGACTCGATCATGTGGCCGCTCCTCGGCCAGGTCGTGTCCTTCGAAGTCCGCGCGGACCAGGCCGCCGTCGGCACGTCCAACCCGAAGTACACCGGCAGCGTGCTGATCAACAAGTGGTCCCCGATCGAGGGCGGCGTGGGCGACGACGCGTCCGTCAAGGTCTCGTACCCGACGTCCGGCGTGGTGACCAGGGCGACCGCCTGATGGCCCGCCCCGACCCGCCGGTCGACCTCAGCGTGTCCCACGAAGGTCTCGACGCCCTCGTGCGGGCGATCCGCGCCGAGGCCGACGGCAAGGAACTGCGCAAGGAACTCGCCCAGGGTTTGCGCGACGCCCTGAAGCCGGCGATCGGCGACGCCCGCACCGGGATCATGGGCATGGCGTCCGCGGGCATGGGCACCGCGTCCCCGGGCCTGCGCACCTCGATCGCCCGCAGGATCCGGTCCGAGGTCAAGCTGGGCGGCCGCTGGTCGGGCGCGCGGGTCAAGGCCCGCAAGACGCCCAACGTCAGGGGCTTCGCGAACGCCGCGAAAAGGACCCAGCAGGAGACGTGGCGCACGCAGATCTACAAGAGCGACGTCTGGCACGAACAGCGCGGGTCGCTCAACTGGTTCGACGACGCCATGAGCCGCCGCGGCCACCTGTACGCCGACGCGATCCGCGACGCCATGGAATCCATGGCCCGCCGCATCGCCAACCGCATCCCACCCACGTAAGGAGCGACGCCCGTGTACCTGGTCTACACCCCCGACGGCGCCGACGAGCCGACCCGCTGGCGCTACGACCCGCGCAAGCTCATGTCGATCGAGCGCGAGGACCTCGAGCGCAGGACCGACCGGCCGTTCACCCAATTCACCATGGACGTCATCCAGGGGCACGCCTTGTGTCGGCGCGCGCTCTTGTTCACTTTCATGCGGCGCGAGCACCCCAAGTTGCGGTTCGCCGACGTCGATTTCGCCTGGGACGAACTGAAGTTGGAGTTCTCCAAGGCCGAGCTGATCGAGCTGCGCGCGGAGACCGCCGAGGCCCTGCACGGCGACGAGCTCGCCGCCCGGCTGACCGCGTTGGACGCCGAGATCGAGACGGCATGGGACGACCCGGCCGACGAGGGAAAAGCACGGCGGCCGATCGCCGATTGAGGCAGCTCGGCAACGCCGCGCACCTGCTCGGCATCCGGCCGTGGGAGTGGGCCCTGCTCACCGTCGACGAGGCCGACGAGGTGCTGGCCTGGTTGGACTCCTACCGCGACGAGATCGAAAAGGCCGAGTCGGCCGGGAGGAGGTGAGCCGGCATGTCGGACACGTCGCTGGTGTTCAACCTGATCGCCAAGGACCGCGCGAGCGGCCAACTGGACGCGATGAAGGACAAGTTCACCGCCACCGCCGGCGCGATCAGCGCAGGTATCGCCGGTGCTCTCGCGTCGGGTGTGGCCACCAACTTGGACATGAGCCGCGCCAACAGCGTGATGGCCGCGCAGCTCGACCTCACCGGCGACCAGGCCGCCCGCGTCGCGAAGCTGTCGGGGGCGGCATTCAAGTCGGGATTCGGCGAGAGCATCCAGGACGTCAACGGCGCGCTGAGTGCGGTCATCACCTCGGTCGGCGCCCTGGGCACGACCAGCGACACCGAACTGATCCGGATGACCAAGCAGGCGACGGCGCTCGCCGAGGTCTTCGAGTTCGACGTGGGTGAGGCGACGACGGCCGCCGGCCAGCTCATCAAGACCGGCCTCGCCAAGAACGGCGTCGAGGCGTTCGACCTGATCACCTCGGCCGCACAGAGCCTGCCCAAGAGCATGCAGGCCGACCTGCCAGCCACGATTAACGAGTACAGCACGCAGTTCCGCAGGCTGGGCCTGGACGGCACCACTGCCATGGCGCTGCTCGCCCAGGGCGTCAAGGGCGGCGCCCGCGACATCGACCAGGTCGCCGATGCCATCGGCCAGTTCGGCGAGCTGGCCCTGGCCGGCGGCACCGCCGCGAAAGACGCGTTCAAGAGCATCGGCCTGGACGCGGACGACATGGCCGCCAAGATCGCCAAGGGCGGCCCGACCGCCGCGTCGGCACTCCAGATCACCCTCGACGCGCTACGCGGCACCAAGGACGAGAGCGTCAAACTCAACGCGGCCACGGCACTTTTTGGTGACCCCGGCACTGTGATGGCCGATGCCCTTTTCGCACTGAATCCCGCCTCTGCGGCGGCCGCGACGGGCATGGACAACACGGCCGGGGCGGCTACCAGGATGACCGACACCCTGGCAAAGGACCCCTCGCGCAGGCTTGAGGCCTTCAAGCGGACCGTGATGGCCAAGCTCGGCGAAATCGGCGGCGTAGTCGTGCAGTTCGCACAGACCCACCAGCAGTACATGCGGCCCGCGTTGATCACGCTGGCCGGTATCGCCGCCGCCGTCCTGGTCGTCAAGGCGGGCATGATGACGTGGGCTGCGGCGCAGGTCGTGTGGACCGGCGCCACTGCGGCCGCGACCGGCGTGCAGTGGTTGTGGAACGCAGCCATGGCCGCATCGCCGATCACCTGGGTGATCATCGGCATCATCGCCCTGGTCGCCGCGCTGGTGCTCCTGTGGCAGAACTCGGAGACCTTCCGCGCGATCGTGACCGCCGCCTGGTCGGCGACCTGGTCGACGATCCAGTCGGTCGCCGGCTGGTTCACCGGCACCCTGTGGCCGGGCGTCGTCGCGGTCTGGGACGGGATCGCCGGCGGCGCGACCCGCATGGGCGAGGGCATCCGCGGCACCTGGGACGGAATGATGTCCTGGCTCACCGGACTACCGGGCCGGGTGACCAGCGCCACCGCCGGCATGTGGAACGGCATCAGCGGCGGCTTCCGATCAGCCGTGAACGGCGTGATCGGCGGCTGGAATCGCCTGTCGTTCACCGTCGGCGGCGGCAGCTTCATGGGCGTGTCCGTCCCCTCGTTCACCCTGGGCACCCCCGATATCCCGTTCCTGGCGCGCGGTGGTGACATCGTCCGCGGCGGCCGGGTCGTCGTCGGCGACGGCGGGCCCGAGATCCTCGACCTGCCGGCCGGCGCGCGGGTGACGCCGCTCTCGCGCGCGGGAGGGGGCGGCGGCCAGACCGTGCGCCTGGTCCTCGACGTCACCGGCGCCGACGAGGACATGAAGAGGTTGATCCGCCGCATGGTCCGCGTCGACGGCCGCGGCCAGGTCCAGACCGCGTTCGGCACCTGAGATCGGAGGAACACCGTGGCGTTTCCCCAGAGTCCGCTGCCGGTCGAGGTGGCCGTGCGCATCGGCACGGCCTGGACCGACATCACCTCCGACGTGTACCTGCGCGACCGCATCACCATCACCCGCGGCCGCGCCGACGAGGGCGCCCGCGTCGACGCCGGCCGATGCAGCCTGACCCTGAACAACAGGTCCGGGAAGTACTCGCCGCGCAACCCGACGAGCCCCTACTACGGGCAGATCGGCCGCAACACGCCGGTGCGCGTCTCGGTCCTGGCCGGGCCGTCCTACCTCGACGCGCCCGGCGGCGCGGGCGACCGCGCGACCACCCCCGACCACGCCGCCCTGGACATCACCGGCGACCTCGACGTGCGCATCGACGCCACCCTGCCCGACTGGCGCACCCCGGACACGGTCGAGCTCATCGCCAAATACTTGCCCACCGGCAACCAGCGATCGTGGAGGTTGATCACCTTCGGCGGCGGCACCCTGTTTTTCGGGTGGAGCACGGACGGCACGAGCGTCCTTCAGTCCGGGGCCACCGCCCCGCTGGACATCCCGCCGTCCGGGCGCCTGGCCGTGCGCGTGACCCTGGACGTGAACAACGGCGCCGGCGGGAACACGGTGGTGTTCTACACCGCGCCCACCATCGCCGGGCCCTGGACCGCCCTGGGCGATCCCGTCGTCACCGCCGGCACCACCAGCGTGTACGCGAGCACCGCGCCCCTACAGATCGCCGACGTCGCCGACCTCGTGTTCACGCCCCTGGTCGGTCGGGTCCACGCCGCCCAGGTCCGCAACGGCATCGCCGGCACGCTGGTGGCCTCCCCCGACTTCACTGCCCAGACCCCGGGCACCACGACGTTCGCCGACTCCGCCGGCCGCACCTGGACCCTCGGCGGCGCCGCCACGATCACCAACCGCCGCACAAGGTTCGTCGGCGAGATCAGCGCGTGGCCTTCGCGGTGGGACGTCTCCGGACGGGACGTGTGGGTACCGGTCGAGGCCGCCGGCATCCTGCGCCGCCTCGGCCAGGGAGCCTCACCCCTGGACTCGACCCTGCGCCGGCGCATCCCCTCGCAGGCCCCGCTGGCGTACTGGCCCATGGAGGACGACCGCGACGCCACCCACGCCTACTCGCCGCTCCCCGGCATCGCGCCCCTGGACGTGTCCGGCCTGACGTTCGCCGACAACGACGGCCTTGCCGGCTCCCGAGCCCTGCCCTCGATCGGGACGGGCGCCACCATCCGCGCCACCGTCCCGCCGCCCGCGACCGTCACCGGGCAATGGAGCGTGCAATTCGTGTTCCGCCTCGACGCGCTGGCCGCCGGCGAGTCGACGCTGATGGAGTGGAGCTCCACCGGGACCGTCGTGCGGTGGGTCGTTGCGGTACAGAACAACCTGGCCATCACCACCGGATACGACTCCACCGGCGTCAAGGTCGTCGACCAGGCCGTCGCGTTCGCCCCCGCGGTCGACGTGTGGTGTCGACAGCAGTTCAGCGCCGTCCAGGAAAGCGGAAACGTGCGCTGGACGCTGCGATGGGACACCATCGGCGGCTCGGCCGGGCAGTTCGACACCACCTACGTCGGCACCGCCGGCCGGGTCACCGCGATCGACACGGCGTTCGGTCCCGACCTGGCCGGCACCCACATCGGGCACCTCGGCGTGTTCGCCTCGACCGCCGTCGAGGCCTACGCGTTCGCGGACCACGGATTCAACGCCGAGGTCGCCGGCACCCGAATCAGGCGTCTGTGCGACGAGGAGGGCGTGCCCGCGGCCGCCGGCGGCATCCTCGCCGAACAGATGCCCCTGGGCCCGCAACGCCCGGCGACCCTGCTCGACCTGCTCGGCGAGTGCGCCGACGCGGACGGCGGCATCCTCACCGAGGCCCGCGACCGCACCGCCCTCACCTACCGTCCCCGCACCTCCCTCTACAACCAGGCCGCCGCGCTCGTCCTGGACTACGCCGCGCCCGGCGAGGTCGCCCCGCCGCTGGAACCCGTCGACGACGACCAGGCCACCCGCAACGACGTCACCGTCAGCCGCGCCGGCGGCTCGTCGGCGCGCCTGGTCGACCAGACGTCGCCCCTGTCCGTCCTCGCGCCGCCGGCCGGGATCGGACGGTACGACGAGTCCGTCACCCTCAACCTCACCCACGACACCCAGCCCGAGCCGATCGCCGGGTGGCGCCTGCACCTGGGCACCTGGTCCGAAGCCCGCTATCCCACCGTCCACGTGGACCTGGCGGCCGCGCCGCACCTCATCACCGCGGCGACCACCCTGGACGTCGGCGACCGCCTCACCATCACCCACCCACCCGCGTGGCTGCCGCCCGACCCCATCGACCTGCTGGCCCAGGGGTACACCGAGACCCTCGGCAGCCGCGACTGGGACCTGGTCCTGAACTGCTCACCGGCCGGGCCCTGGTACGTCGGCACGGTCGAGACCGACACCGTCGACACCGACGGATCCAAACTCGCCGCCGCCGCCGGCGCCACCGCCACCGCGCTGTCGGTCGCGGTGACCACCGGCCCGCTGTGGACCACCAGCGGCGCCGAGATGCCGGTCGACATCCGCGTCGGCGGCGAGGTCATGACCGTCACCGCGATCAGCGGCACCAGCTCGCCGCAGACGTTCACCGTCACCCGGTCCGTCAACGGCGTCGTCAAGGCCCAACTCGCCGACGCCGACGTGCGCCTGGCCCGCCCGGCGATCGTCGCCCTGTAGGTAGAGAGGAACCGTCGTGACGCAGTGGCTGCCCGGCATGCGCATCACCGCCGCAAGGCTCAACGACCAGGCGGGACTGTGGACTTCGTACACGCCGACATGGACGGCGACCGGCGGCGGCGGCGTCCTGGGCACCGGCGGCGTCATCGCCGGGTCCTGGACCCGCATCGGCCGCAGCATCACCACCCGCGTCGCCCTCACGTTCGGCACCGGCGCGAACGCCGGCAGCGGCTTCTGGACCTTCACCCTGCCGGTCGCCGCCGCGGCGGTCGCCACCGGGCAGGCCGGTCTGGGCATCGGCATGGCCACCAACGCGGGCGTCGCCATCAACCTCGGCGTCGCCTACGTCGCGGGCGGCGCCACCGACGTCTCCGTGTTCTCCGACAACTCCGGCGCCCCCTGGGGAGCGAACAGGCCCTTCACCTGGGGCATCGGCGACAACGTCACCATCCTCGCCGTCTACGAATCGGCCACCTGACCCACCATCACCGACCATCCGACCACGCCCCGCGCCGCCGCCGGCCGGGGCGTTTCCCATGCCCAGGGAGGACACACCCATGACCTGGTACCCGGGAGCCCGCAAACGCGAGCTGCAGCCCGAATCCGACAGCCAACCCGCCATCAGGCCGACACAGTTGCTGTTCCACTCGATCGCCGCGCCGTGGTCGGGCGAGCGGATGTACGAGTACTGGCGCGACTCGACCAACCTCGAATCGCACTTCGGCTGCGACTACGACGGCGGCCTGTGGCAGTTCATCGGGACCGAGACCCGCGCGGACGCCAACGCGTCGGCGAACCGCCGCGCCGACGGCACCGGCGCGGTCAGCGTCGAGACCGCGAGCAACCTCAAGCACACCGACCCCTGGACCGACAGACAGGTCGACAGCCTGATCCGGCTGGGCGTGTGGCTGCACGAGCGGCACGAACTGCCGCTGCGGATCTGCCGCACCTGGGACGACCCGGGCTACGGGTATCACCGACTGTTCGCCAAGTGGTCCGTGAGCGGCACCGCGTGCCCCGGCGACGCGCGCGTGCGTCAGTTCCACGACGAGGTGTTCCCGGGCATCGTGGCCGGAGCGGGCGGCTCGACGCCGCCGCCGAGTTCGCTGCCCGAGGTGTCGCTGTCCCGGCTGATCTCGGCAGCGCGCAGCAACCCACCGTCGTCCGGCACGCCGGTCACCTACGGGCCTGCGCGCCTGGTCGAGGTCGCCCTGGCCGACGAGGGCCTGCTGGCCCGCGGCTTGGTCGACGGGCACTACGGCACCGCCACCGTCACCGCCTACGCCGCGTGGCAGCGGCGCCTTGGCTACCGAGGCACCGACGCCGACGGCATCCCCGGCCAGACCAGCCTCTCGCGCCTCGGCGCGGCTCACGGATTCAAGGTGACCTCATGAAGGACAGCAGCAGGCGCACGATCCGCACTCTGGTCCAGGCCGCGCTCAGTCTTGCCGCGGGCCTGCCCGTGATCGTCGCCGCGTCCGGCATCCCGCAGACCACCGCCGGGGTCGGCGTGGTCCTGGCCGTGGCCGGCGGACTGACCCGCGTCATGGCGACACCGGTCGTCGATCGCCTGCTGCCGTCGTGGCTGCGGGCGACCGACCCGGACGCCGACATCCGGGCTGCGCTCGATCGGGGCCGCGAGTGAACTGGCTTCAGGTTGCCGCGACGGCGACGACGGCGGCGACCGGAACCACCGGGTTCGTGTGGCGGTTCGTCGTGCGGCCGTTGCGCGAGATCGTCCGTCGGCAGGAGGAGTTCCGCGAGGACTGGCAGGGGACACCGGCCCGGCCGGGTGTGCCGGAGCGCCAGGGCGTGATGCCGCGTCTCGCGCGGATCGAGGCGCGCCAAGCCGCGACGGAGGAACGCACCGCGCGGATCGAGCACGAGCTGCGGCCGAACTCCGGGACCAGCCTGCGCGATGCGGTCGACCGGGTCGAGCAGGCCGTCACCCCGGACCCACCCTCTTAGACAGCACGAAGCCGGCCCGCCCATCGATGGGCGGGCCGGCTTCGTGCTGTGTGGGGTCAAGTGGTCCGGCGGGCACTGCGGATGATGCTGCCGATCCGCTGAGCGGTCACACCGAGCACTGCGGCGAGCTCGGTAGGCGTAACGCCGGCGGCGTGCGCGTCGACAACGGCGGCGCGAACCTTCCGGTCTGCAATCCGCAACATCCCCTGTGAAAGCTGCCGTTCCTCGGACCCCTGGGGAAACGCATCTCGCACGGCCCTCGCCGAGCCGCGCAACCGGACCTCGGTCGCGAGGGTCGCACGGGCGATGTCGACGGCCACGCGACCACTGTCGCCGTTCACAGCGGTTCGCTACCGGCCGGGCGCGCTGCCAGCACCACCCGGCTGATCATTGCCGGGCTCACGTCCAGGATGCGACCGAGCGCCATCGGGGTTGCCCCGTCCGCGTGGGCGTCGACGATCGCCTGGTGCGTCACCGGGTGCGCCGTGCCGTACACGGCCGCCGAAGCGATCACCGCATTCAGGACCCGCCTGCGCCGGACACCGGCCAGACGCGGCGACCACCTGTAAGGGTCGACGGGCCGTGCGCGGCGCAGGATCGAGGTCGTGTATCGCTGGGTCAGTCCGGCGGTGGTGGCAATCTTCGACGCGGGCACACCGTGGCGGTGGGCATCAATCACCGCGGCGTGCAAGGCAGCGACTGCGGCACGAACCGCTCGGCGGTGGGCGCGGCCGTCCTCGGTCGACGCGATCCCCGGGTGGACACGGCACGCAGCGAGGCGGGCGCGTTCGGCGGCGGCCGCGGCAAGACGTTCGATGGCAGGGGCAGGGTCGGGCGGCGGCGTGGGCATCTCGGTCACGCCTCGTCGCCGCCCATGGCCCTGATCGTTCCGGTGAGCGGGTGCGTGGGGTCGAGGGTGTAGCCCATGGCACCTAGTCGCTTGAGCCTGATTGCGTCGTCCTTGCGGACTTCCTCGCGAAGGATGTCGGTGCGCTCGTTCTGGTCGGCGCGGGCCAGGATCGCCGCGACCAGGGCGCCAGCGGATCCCTCGGGAATCTTGAGGGTGTCGCGCTCGTAGTCCTGTCCGTCGGCGGTCAGGTAGCGGCCGACGACCAACTGATCGCCTAGACCGCCCATAACCTCGAAGTCGATCCATGTGCTGTCGGGGGATGGGGATGGTGAGGCCACGTCCTGACTCCATCGTGGGTGCGCGCGGGTGGTGGGTGCGAGGCGGGACCGGTGCCGCCATTGGGACGGCGCGGGGCAGACCTCCAGTGGTCGGGCGCCCTGCCGGCCCCGCCTCGGGGCCCGACCCGGCGGCAGGGAGTCGCCGCCGGGTCGGGGGTAAGGGGAGTCAGCCTCCGCTGTTGGTCACGCGTAGCGGCTGGTGAGGGATGGTCCGGATCAGGTAGGCGCCGAGCTGCCGGTACAGAGAGGCGGCTTCGTCGCGGGTGATGTCCGGGATAGCGCGCCCGGGGATGTGTATCCGCACCTGTTCGTCGGGATCACCGCTGCTCTCTACGCGCACCGTGTCATCGACCATGTATCCAGCGTGACGTGAGCACAGCGACGGACCGGGTACAGGGTGTACCCGGTCCGTCAAGAGAAGGTAAAGCGATCAGCTCACGCCGATGCGACGCGCCATGCGGTGCACCGGCTCACGCGACGTCAGCAGATCTCGCCGGCGCGCGGTCACGACCATGTCGCGCACCATGGCGTGTGAGTGCACGTACTCCGGTGCCAGTCGGTCGGCCTCCAGCAGAGAGCGCATCGACTCGGCGTCGTCGCGGGCCTGGGCGTGGGCGCGGCCGACGTCGATGAGGTGCCGGGCGCGGCGCTCCGTGGGCAGCACCGACAGGTCCACGCCTCGCGTCGCCTTCAGAGCAGCCCGGCCGTCCCCGAGTTCGAGCCGAGCCGACAGGTTCATCAGTGCGGTATTGGCCGGCCCGAACACCGTGCCATGGTCGTTGCGTTCGCCAGTCCGTTGGGCGGCGCCCTCGGCCTGCCTGATGTGGTCCTCGACGGTCGCCCGGTCCGACCACTGTGCAGCCTGTACCGCCGCGACCAGGTGCATGGTGCCCCACAGGCTCCATGCCGGCATGTTGTTGTCGCTCAGCAGTGCGTCGAGTCGGTCGAGACCCGCCTGTACGATGCCGAGTCCCTCGACCCGGGCGCCCGCCGATACGCACACCTCGGCCTGCGTCCACATCGCGGCGATCTCCAGCAGCGGATCGCCCGCAGCAACGGCTGCGTCAACGGCCTGGCGGGACGCCACGTTCGCCAAGTCGATCTGCCCGAGCCTCTTGACCAGCATGGCGGTGTCGCACAACACCGCCGACAACAGGCCGTGGATCTGCTCGCGTTCGTCGCCGTCGTGGTTGGCAGCTGCTGTCGACGCGTCGTCGATCAGGCCAGGGAGTAGGGCGCCGAGGTCGCCGAAGTGGGCGGCCTGCCGGTGGCGGTGGGCGGTGTATGCGTCGAGACGTAGGTCCGCGAGGGGCCGCGGGTGGCCGGTGGGTTGCCCAAGCTGGTGCCGCAGGAGCGACCGCCGAAGCTGAGGCACTGCGTCGTAGCCGGTGCGCTGGCTGCGGTCATCGCGCGGGGCCACGCCGATGAGTTCGGTGAGGTCGACGCCGAGCCGCTCGGCGATGGCCATCAGTGGGCCGATGCGGTCGAGCTGCCGCCGGCCCAGCTCGACCGACTTGAGCCAGTCGGTGCCGCGGTCGGCGACGCTGGCGAGGTCGGCGCGGGAGATGCCCTCGCGCCGGCGGATGTCGTAGATGCGCTGCCCGATACTGCGGATGTCGTGGTCGTCAGCCACTGTGTCCCCTGCCTGTGCAGTGGGCGTGCCCCCTGTGTGGCGCGGCGGGAGCGGTACCCTGCCAGTGAGATCTGTCACCGCCAGGCTACGCCTGCACGTGGCACCTGCGGCCCTGCTGTCCGGCTCGTCACCGGCGCAGGGCCGTCGCTTGTCTATGTGGCCACAAACTTGCCACCCTGTACATGGGCGCAACGAGAGGCCGGCACCATGCCGCACGAAATACCCGCCTATCAGCGGGTCGCTGCCGATCTGCGTCGGCAGATCCTCGACGGCACCCTGCCGCCCGGGGCGCGGGCCCCCTCGCGCGTCGAGATCGCCGCGATGTACGGCGTGTCCGAGCCGGTCGCTCTGTCGGCGTGGCGGCTGCTGGCCGCCGAGGGCCTGATCGAGGGCAAAGCAGGTTCGGAAGCGTACGTCCGCGAGCAGGCGGAACTCACCAGGCTTGTGCGCCACCCGCGCCCCCACCACGGGCAGGCACCCTGGACCGCCGCAATGGCCCGGCGTGGACAGACAGGCACCTGGTCGGCCCGCTCGGATATCACGACCGCCCAGCCCGACATCGCGTCCCGGCTCCACATCCCGGCTGGCGCCCGGGTGATGCACACCCAGTACGTGTACCGGGCCGACGGCTCGCCGGTGATGCTGGCCCACTCCTACGAACCGCTGGAGATCACGGACGGCTCGCCGGTGATGTTCCCCGAGGCGGGACCGCTGGCGTCCCGCGGCGTGGTTGAGCGGATGGCGGCGATCGGCATCGAGGTGATTGGCTCCGAGGAAGACATCACGGCCAGGCCCGCGCTCGCCGAGGAGGCCGCGCTGCTCGGAGAGCCGACCGGCGCGATGGTGATGGTGGTGCGGCGGGTCTATCACGACACGGCTGGCCGCCCGGTCGAGACCGCAGACGTCCTGTCGCCAGCCGCCCGGTTCAGCCTGGTGTATCGGCTGCCCCTCGAAGGGTGATCACACCAAGGGCCGCCCCGACGATGGTCGGGGCGGCCCTTTTTCGTGCGCCGCACGTGCGCCACGTGCGCCAGATATGCGCCGAGAGCGTCGACATGCTCGACATCCTCGACATGTTTCGGCGGTGCTTACGCCCTGGTCAGAGCGCTGCAACGCGCTGACCTCAGCTTTGGTTCTCGGCCTGGAACATCCAGCTCATCTTCTCGAGATCCGCGGCGATCGTGATGAACAGGTCCTGGCTGACCGGGTCCGGTTCCTCGGTGGCCGCGATCCGCTCGCGCATGCGCTCGATGACCGCGCCGTACACACCGACGAAGTAACCGACCACGTCGGCGTCCTTGATCCAGCCGGAGTCGGGCTGCGGGACACCGCTGCCCGCCGTGATGGTCGCGGCCCGGCCGTCCGGGTTGTACCCGATCGCCGAGGCGCGCTCCGCGACGGTGTCCGCGAAGGCGCGCGCCGAGGCGACCACCTCGTCCAACTGGAGGTGGATCGAACGGAAGCGCGGACCCACCACGTTCCAGTGGGTCTGCTTGGCGACCAGCGAGAGATCTATCAGGTCGACGAGGGCACCCTGAAGCGCCTCGCCGGTGATCTTGCGCGCATCGTCGGACAGGGGGCTCTTGACGACGACCATGGTGCTACGACTCCTCGGGGTTGGTGTCGATTCGACCACCGGGCCGGGGGACCCGGTGTACACGACACCGGATGCCCCGATTCGGGCGAACGATGCTCCCGAGTGGGAAAGACCACACCACCGGTCGTCGAGGTCAGGCCGCCACCACCACACTCACCGCGTTGTCGGCGGAGATCGGGCCCGTGCCCGACGACCGGTCGTTGTTCTGACGTTCCGCGGCGGCGCGCTCGTTCGGCGTGAAGCCGGCGCCGACCGGTTCCAGGACCGGACGCATCGCCTCGGCCGAGGCCAGCTCGGCGAGGGCCAGCTCGTCGCTGACCTCCCGCATGAGCACGGACATGCGCACGTCCAGCGCGTCGCAGATCGCGGCGAGCAGTTCGGACGAGGCTTCCTTTTGGCCGCGCTCGACCTCGGACAGGTAGCCAAGGGATACCCGGGCTGAGGACGACACCTCGCGCAGGGTGCGACCCTGACGCTGGCGCTGGCGCCGCAGCACGTCACCCAGCAGGCGACGGAGCAGGATCATCGGTCGCTCCCTCCTAGGGCGGCTCGGGGGGTCACAGCCCCACCGTACCTGCCCGACCGCGCGGGTGTGCCCGCCTTACGGTCCTGTTCACTCAGGGCGTGGAACCTTGACGGCGGGGGTGTCCAGGGTCCATGGGGTTTCCGGCCCACTCCCACCTCGATTCGCAGCACGTCGTTGCACAGCCTTCCGCGTGTCCCGCGCATTCTTGACCGGAGCGCTCTCCCCGGTCCACCGGGGAGCCCGGTCACCCCGTGCACGACGGGTCCTGCTCGGCCGGCAGCCCCGCCACGACGCACCGGAGCAGATCCAGGACGCGGACCGTGGTCATCTCCCGAATCCTGCTCCGACTGCCCGAGAACAGCAACGAAAGCACGGTTGTTCCCTCGGGTCCGGCCACCGCGATGTGCACGGTGCCCACAGGCTTGCCGTCCTGGGGGTCCGGCCCGGCGACCCCCGTCGTGGCCACCCCGTAGGTACCCGACATCAGGCGCCGCACACCCTCGGCCATCGCCGCCGCCACGTCCGGGTGAACCGCGCCCTCGGCGGCCAGCAGGTCGGCGTCCACGCCGAGCACCGCGGCCTTGACGTCGGTGGCGTACGCGGTGATCGAACCGCGCACGCTCACGGACGCGCCCGGCACCGAGGTCAGTTCGGCGGCGACCAGGCCGCCGGTGAGCGACTCGGCCACCGCGACGGTGGCGCCGCGCTCGCGCAGCAGGTCCAGCACGACGCCGGCCGGCGTGTCGCCCGCCTCGCCGTACACACAGCCCCCGAGCAGTTCGCGGGCCCGCGCCGCGGCGGCGTCGACCGCGTCGGCGCCGCCGGGAGCGGTCGAGGTGAGCTTGACCCTGGTCTGCCCGGCGGTGGCGAGGTAGGCCACCTCGACCGCGCCCACGACCGCGAGTTCCTTCTCCAGCGGCTCCAGCGCCGCGGCGATCACGCCCTCACCGACCGACGCGGTGAGCAACTGGCGCTGGGCCCGGATCGGTGGGTTGCCCGCGCGGCGCAACAGGTCGGGCAGCACCCGGTCCTCGGTCATCGCGATCATCTCGTGCGGCGGGCCGGGCACCGCGTACACCTGCACGTCGCCGATCTCGATAGCCACGCCCGGGGCGCTGCCGTTGGGGTTGGGCAACGAGCGGCCGCCCTCGGGCACGTCCGCCTGCTGCAGGCCGAGCGCGGTGAGGGTACGGTTCAGGCCCTGGTACCGGCGGCGCAGCCAGTCCTCGATCGCCGGTTCCCGGCGCAGCGCCACCCCGGCCACGGCGGCGATCGCCTCGCGCGTGCGGTCGTCGGACGTGGGACCGAGGCCGCCGGAGACCAGTACCGCGTCGGCGCGCCGCACGGCCTGGGTGAGCACGTCGATCATCTCGTCGAGTCCATCGCCCACGGTGGACACGCCGGTGACCCGCAGCCCGGCCGCGGTGAGTCGGCGGCCGAGGGTGACCGCGTTCGTGTTCACCACGTCGCCGACGAGCAACTCGTCCCCCACCGCGACCAGTTCGACCTTCAATTCGCGCATGGTCCCTCTCCCCCCGTGGTCGGGTTCCGTCCCGACGTCAAACCTGTCCGGCGGGCACCGGCGTGCCGCGTCGCAGTCGTACGGCCTTGACGATGTAGTCCAGGCCGGTCACCACGGTGATGATCACCGCGGCCGCCATCACCCAGGCCCGGGTGCTGGCCAGCGGGCCGGTCATGACCAGTGTGTACATGCCGATCGCGACACCCTGGAGCATGGTCTTGGCCTTGCCTCCCCGGCTGGCCGGGATCACGCCGTGGCGGATCACCCAGAAGCGCAGCAAGGTGATGCCGATCTCCCGGGCGAGCACCACGAGGGTGACCCACCACGGCAGGTCGCCGAGCGCGGACAGGCTGATCAGCGCGGCACCCATCAGCGCCTTGTCGGCGATCGGGTCGACCAGTTTGCCGAAGTCGGTGACCAGGTTGTGCATCCGGGCCAGCTTGCCGTCGAAGAGGTCGCTGATGCTGGCCACGGTGAACGCGGCCCAGGCCCAGGCCCGCCACGCGGGATCGTGGCCGCCGTCCTGGAGCAGCAGGACGACGAAGACCGGCACCAGGGCCACCCGCATCATGGTCAGCGCGTTGGCCGCGTTCCACGCGCTCACCGAGGTGGTGGGGTCGCCGAGTCGATCCGGCTTCGGCGGGTGGTTGGCCGCGGCGGCGCGGACCGCCTCGGCCGGACGCCGACGCTGCGGTGCCGGATCGGCCGTCACCGATCGCCCCCGGGCACGATCACGTCGATCGCATCGCCGTGCAGGTCGGCGCCCTCGCTGTCGGTGACCCGGACCCGGACCAGGTCGCCGACCCGCAGGCCCTCGCCGATCACGGTGGTCGAGCCGTCGGTCTCGGGGGCCTGGTGGTGCGCGTGGCCCTCGGCGCTGCCGTCCTCGCCGAGTTCCTCGATCAGCACGATCACCTCGGTGCCGATCCGGTCCTCGGCGCGTTGCGCGACGAGTTCCTCGGCCAGCCGGGAGATCCGCTCCACGCGCGCGGCCACCACATCCGGATCGATCTTGTCGGCGTAGCCCGCCGCCTCGGTGCCGTCCTCGTCCGAGTAGCCGAACACGCCGATCGCGTCGAGTCGGGCGGCGATCAGGAAGCGCTCCAGCTCGTCCACGTCCTCCTCGGTCTCGCCCGGGAAGCCGACGATGAAGTTCGAGCGCGCGCCGGCCTCGGGGGCCTTGGCCCGGGCCTGCTCCAGGAGGGTGGTGAACGCCTCGCGCGAGCCGAAGCGGCGCATCCTGCGCAGCACCGGCTCGGAGGCGTGCTGGAAGGACAGGTCGAAGTAGGGCGCGACGCCGGGCGTGCCGGTGAGCACGTCGATCAGGGTCGGCCGCATCTCGGCAGGCTGGAGGTAGTTGACCCGGACCCGCTCGATGCCCTCGATGGCGGCCAGCTCCGGCAGCAGCGTCTCGAGCAGGCGCAGGTCGCCCAGGTCCTTGCCGTAGGAGGTGGAGTTCTCGCTGACCAGGACGATCTCGCGGACGCCCTGCTCGGCCAGCCAGCGGGCCTCGGCGATCACGTCCGAGGGGCGTCGGGAGAGGAACGAGCCGCGGAAGGAGGGGATCGCGCAGAACGAGCAGCGTCGGTCGCAGCCGGAGGCGAGCTTGAGCGAGGCGACCGGGCCGGAGCCGAGCCGGCGGCGCAGCGCGCGCGGCCCGGAGGCCGGGGCGACGCCTTCCGGCAGGTCTGCGGGTGCGCCGTGTCCGGGCACCGCGACATCGGCGGCCTGGCGCTCGACCGGGGTGATCGGCAGCAGTGCGCGGCGGTCGCGCGGCACGTGCGAGGTGTGCTCGTCGCCCGCGAGGATCGAGCGCAGCCGGGTGGAGATGTCGCCGTAGTCGTCGAAGCCGAGCACCGCGTCCGCCTCGGGCAGGGCGCCCGCGAGCTGGTCGCCGTAGCGCTCGGCCAGACAGCCGACCGCGACGACGGCCTGCGTGCGGCCCTCGCCCTTGAGGTCGGCGGCTTCCAGGACGGTGTCGATCGAGTCCTTCTTGGCGGACTCGACGAAACCGCACGTGTTGACCATCACGACGGACGCGTCCGCGGCGTCCTCGACGAGGGACCAGCCGTCGGCCTCCAGCCGGCCGGCGAGTTCCTCGGAGTCCACCTCGTTGCGGGCGCAGCCGAGGGTGACCAGGGCGACGGTGCGCAGGGCGGAGGGGCTCTCGGCCGGGGCGGCGGGGCTGGTGGTATCGCGGGCGGGCATGCCGGAAAGCCTACGTCAGGCGCGGGCGTGGACCGGACGCAGGGAAGCGTCCGATGGTTCCGGGGAGGTCACGATGGCTCGTCAACGAGGGGAAGCACCCGCCGACGAGGTGGTCCGCGTCGGAGAAGGGTCGGCCGACGCGCTCGTCCGCGTCGGGGAGGGGCGGGCCGATGAGGTGGTCGGCGTCGGGGAAGGTTCGGCCGACGCGCTCGTCCGCATCTGCGGGAGGGGGTCGCCGGGTACGAACGTGTGCTGGGCCACGTCGCCCTCCTCGCCCGCCGGGCCCAGGTCCTTGCCGTTGACGTTCAGTCGCGCGGCGCCGGAGTTGCCGATCTGGAGCTTGAGCTGCTCGGGGTCGGTGAGCGTCTTGGCCTCGCCCTTGTTCAGGATCGTCTCGAAGATCTGCTTGTTCTCGGCGTCGAACGCGCGGATCCAGCTGCGGCCGTCGACGGCGGTGATCGTGACGACCACCTCGGCCGGGAACTCGGGGGTCTTGGTCGACGGCTCGACCGGAGGCGGTGGGGGCGGCGGGGCCGGGGCTACGAGGGCGGTCGTGGTCGGCGCGACCCGCGACGCGGTCTCCTTCTTGTCGTCGTCGGCGCGACCGCCGGCGAGCTGGACGAACGCGAAGATCAGCACGATGACCACCGCGACGCCCATGGCCAGGGTCCAGTTCGGCCGGCGGTACTCGATCGATTTGCGGGGGGAGTCGAAGATCTCGGTCGGGCGGGGAGTGCTGGTGCCGCCGACCGTGTGGTCGTACTCGGCGATCAGCGGATCGGGTTCCAGGCCGGTCGCGCGGGCCAGGGTGCGGATGTGGCCGCGGGCGTAGAAGTCGCCGCCGCACGGTTCGAAGTCGTCCCGTTCGACGCCCTCGATGATGACCTGCCGGATGCGGGTGACCTCACTGAGCCGTTCGACAGTGAGACCGGCCCGCACTCGTGCCTCGGCGAGGCTTTGACCGATCGACACGATTCGCCCCTTATGCGTCATTCATCACGACTGACACCAATCATCACTTAAGTCAGATCATTCACCACGCAACGTGGCCATAACCTGCTCGATTTCATCCGGTTTGATCAACACCTCGCGCGCCTTGGAGCCCTCGCTGGGTCCGACGATGTCCCGGCTCTCCATCAGGTCCATCAGCCGCCCGGCCTTCGCGAAGCCGACCCGCAGCTTGCGCTGGAGCATCGAGGTCGAGCCGAACTGGGTGGAGACCACCAGTTCGACCGCCTGGCAGAGCAGGTCGAGGTCGTCGCCGACCTCCTCGTCCACCTGCTTCTTGCGATCCGGCGCGGCGGTGACCTCCTCGCGGTACTCCGGCTGGAGTTGCTCCTTGCAGTGCCGGGCGACCGCGTCGATCTCCTCCTCGGTGACGTAGGCGCCCTGCATGCGGATCGGCTTGCTCGCGCCCATCGGCAGGAACAGCGCGTCGCCCTTGCCGATCAGCTTCTCCGCGCCGGGCTGGTCCAGGATCACCCGGCTGTCCGCCAGCGAGGAGGTGGCGAACGCGAGTCGGGACGGCACATTGGCCTTGATCAGCCCGGTCACCACGTCGACGCTGGGCCGCTGGGTGGCCAGCACCAGGTGGATGCCCGCCGCGCGGGCGAGCTGGGTGATCCGCACGATCGAGTCCTCGACGTCGCGCGGGGCGACCATCATCAGGTCGGCCAACTCGTCCACGATCACCAGCAGGTACGGGTACGGCTGCGCCTCGCGCTCGCTGCCCGGCGGCATCTTGAGCTTGCCCGCGCGCACCGCGACGTTGAAGTCGTCCACGTGCCGGAAGCCGAAGTTGGCCAGGTCGTCGTAGCGCATGTCCATCTCGCGCACGACCCACTGGAGCGCCTCGGCGGCCTTCTTCGGATTGGTGATGATCGGCGTGATCAGGTGCGGGATGCCCTCGTAGGTGGTCAGTTCGACCCGCTTGGGGTCGACCAGCACCATCCGCACCTCCTCCGGGGTGGCACGCATCATGATCGAGGTGATCAGGCCGTTGATGCAGCTCGACTTGCCCGCGCCGGTGGCGCCCGCGACCAGCAGGTGCGGCATCTTGGCCAGGTTGGCCACCACGTCGTTGCCCTCGACGTCCTTGCCGAGCGCGGCGATCATCGGATGCGCGTCGCCGCTCGCGGTGTCCGAGGCCAGGATGTCGCCCAGGCTGACCATCTCGCGGTCGGTGTTGGGAATCTCGATGCCGACCGCGGACTTGCCCGGGATCGGGCTGATGATCCGCACGTCGGCGCTGGCCACCGCGTACGCGATGTTCTTGGCGAGCGCGGTGATCCGCTCCACCTTGACCGCCGGGCCCAGTTCGATCACGTAGCGGGTCACCGTCGGGCCCCGGGAGAAACCGGTGACCTGCGCGTCCACGTTGAACTGCTCGAACACCTTGGACAGCGCGGCGACCACGTCGTCGTTGGCCTTGCTGCGGGCCTTGGCCGGCGGGCCCTTCTTGAGCAGCGACGGGCCGGGCAGGTGGTAGGTGATGTCGCCGGACAGCCGCAGTTGCTCGCTGCGCGGCGGCGCGGGGGTGTGCGCCGGCGCGTCGGCGGCGCGCGCCCGCAGGTCGGTGACCACCCGGGCGGCGGCGGCTTTGCGCGAGCGCGCGGGCGGTACGACCAGGCCCGCGTCGTTCGCGTCCAGCGCCGCGGCGGCGGCCGCGGCCACGTCGATCGCGTCCGGATGGCCGTCGGCACCGCTGGACCGGCGGCGCGGTCGGGTCCTGCGGACCGGCGCGGCGGCGGGAGGCGCGTCGTCCTCGTCGAACCCGGCGAAGCCGCTCGGGCGCTCGTCCTCATCGAACGGCGCGGGCTCGGGCCCCTCGATGAAGCCCAGGAAGACCCCGAGCCGCTCGGGTACCGCGTTGATCGGCGTGGCGGTCACCACGAGCAGGCCGAACACGATCAGCAGCACGAGAAGCGGCACCGCGACCCACCGGGTCACCAGGTGCACGGGCGGGGTCGCGAAGGCCCAACCGACCAGGCCGCCGGCGTCGCGCATCGCGGCCGCGCCGTCGCCCGGTTGCGGCGTCCCGCAGCCGACGTGGATCAGCCCGAGCACGCTGCACACCAGCGCCGTGCAGCCGATCATGATCCGCCCGGTGGCGTCCTTCTGGTCGGGGTGGCGCATCACCCGTACGCCCAGCGCGCCGACCAGGAACGGCACCAGCAGGTCGAGCCGGCCCACCAGGCCCGCGACGACCGCGTTGACCGCCTCGCCGACCGCGCCGTCGATGGTGCCCCACGCGCCGGCCGCGATCACTATGGCCAGGCCGAGCAGGGCCAGTCCCAGGCCGTCCCGGCGGTGCGCCGGGTCCAGCCCGCGCGCGCCGGAACCGATTCCGCGCGCGGCCGAGCCGAACGCGTGGGCCAGCCCCAGCCACAGTCGCTTGAGCCCCTTCCCGAGCAACGCGGGTACCCCGCCGAGCAGTTTCGGCGGGGGCGGCGGGGGTGGCGCGGGTTTCTTGGCGGCAGCCTTCTTCTTCGCGGCCGTGCGCGGTTGCGCTCCGCCGCCGGACGCACGTGTGGCCATGTTCCGAGGTTACCGGTGGACCCTTCACACCTCATGCGTCCCAGCCCGGAGGGCGCGCGTGTCGGATTCGCACGCCGCTTCCGGACCCGGGGTGGCCCCGAGCCCCGACCGGGCCGTGTGCGGCCCGGTCGGGGCTCGGGATCACCGGGTCAGGCGTCCGCCTCGCCGGTGTCCGGTGCCGGTACCAGCGGCGGGCCGCCGTGCCCGGCCGCGGCCGGGGCGAGGGCGTCGAGCGCGGCGCGCATCCGGGCCACCCGGCGGCGGAGTTGACTTGCCGAGGCGGCCAGGATCGGATCGTCCGCCGACTCGACCTGCTTGGCCATGCCGTCGGCCTGCTCCTCGACCGAGGCCAGCCGCGCGGACAACTCCGCGATCACGTCCGCCCCGGCCCGGTCGCCGCCGGCCACGCCTTCGAGCCGCCCGCGCAGCAACGCGGCCTGCTCGCGCAGTTGGCAGTTCTTCTTGTACAGGTCCACGAACACGGAGACCTTGGCCCGCAGCACCCACGGGTCGAACGGTTTGGAGATGTAGTCGACGGCACCGGCCGCGTATCCGCGGAAGGTGTGGTGCGGACCGTGGTTGATCGCGGTCAGGAAGATGATCGGGATGTCCCGGGTCTTCTCCCGGCGCTTGATGTGCGCGGCCGTCTCGAAACCGTCCATGCCGGGCATCTGGACGTCGAGCAGGATCACCGCGAACTCGTCCGTGAGCAGCGCCTTGAGGGCTTCCTCGCCCGAATGCGCCCGAACCAGGGTCTGGTCCAGCGCGGACAGGATCGCCTCCAGGGCGAGCAGATTCTCCTGACGGTCATCGACCAGGAGGATCTTGGCCTTCTCCGTCATGGCCCACCCTCTTCGATCCGACACGGTGGGTGACCCCGCGTATCGGTCGGCTCCACTCGTCCTTGTGCATCTTTTCGGTTTACGCGGCCCTGAATGACACAGCCTCGATCGACACGGTTTCGCTCGACCCGACCTTCGCCGTGGCCGTCCCGGCGCACACCACACCGGTCGAGCACACGTTCCGGGTGGTGCTCGTCCCGGTCATGGTAGTGGCCAGGCGATCGGCTCGGCAGGTATTCCGACACAGACGACCGCATGGTGTCACCACGCCTCGACCCACGGTCGCGACAACACCGCATCGACCCCTCCGCCCCTTCAACGTCGCTCGGTCCGTTCGGGTTCCATCATGGGGCGCCGGCCGCCCGGGAAGCGAACTAGTGGTCGAGCCAAGTCCGGATGAGTCCCAACAAGTGCCGCGTGTCGACCGGCTTGGCGACGTAGTCGGAGGCCCCGGAGTCGATGCTCTTCTCCTGATCCCCCTTCATCGCCTTCGCCGTCAACGCGATGATCGGCAGCCCGGCGTATTGCGGCATCCGGCGAATCGCCGAAGTCGTGGCGTATCCGTCCATCTCCGGCATCATCACGTCCATCAGCACGATCGCGATGTCGTCGTGCGCCTGGAGCACCTCGATGCCCTCACGGCCGTTCTCCGCGTACAGCACGCTCAGCCCGTACTGCTCCAGCACGCTGGTGAGCGCGAACACGTTGCGCACGTCGTCGTCGACGATCAGCACCCGCTCGCCGTCGAAGGTGCCCTCGAACGGCTCGACCACCGGCTTGGCCGGGACCGGGTGGTCGGGGCGGACCGGGGCGGTGGCGCCGATCACCGCCCGGGTCAGCCCGTCCGGGGTGGAGACCCGCTGGAGCAGCACGATCCGACGTCGATAGCCGCGCAGGCGACCCGACTCGGAGCGGGTCGGCCGGTGCGGGACGTGCACCACGACCGGCAGGTTCTGCAGCTCGGGCCGGGAGGCGACCGCGTCCAGCACCTGCCAGGCCCCCTCGTCGGCCAGCCGCAGGTCCACCACCAGGCACGCGGGCGGCGTCTCGGCGAGCAGCCGGACCGCCTCCCCCTCGTCGCCGGCGGTACTCACCTCGATCGCCCCGTTCATCGCGGCCAGCGCGCCGGCCAGCGGAGCTCCGTCGGACTGCGGGGTCTCCACCACCAGCACCCGGCTCGGGACCGAGTCGCCCTTGTCCTCGTCCACCTCCTCGCCGTCGGCGAGGAGGTCGGGGGCATCGCTCAGCAGCGGGGTGGACGGCGCGGCGGCGGGCAGCGCCGCCCGGTACGGCGTCGGGGCCAGCTCGGTGTGCCGGTCGTGGATCACCTCGTCGCCCGGGACCAGGACGCTGTCCAGCGGGAGGTAGAGGGTGAACGTGCTGCCTCGGCCCGGCATGCTCTCGGCGTGGATCTCACCGCCGAGCAGCCACGCGATCTCCCGGCTGATCGACAGGCCCAGGCCGGTGCCGCCGTAGCGGCGGCTGGTGGTGCCGTCGGCCTGCTGGAACGCCTCGAAGATCACCTTGAGCTTGTCCACCGCGATGCCGATGCCCGTGTCGATCACCGAGAACGCCACCGCGTGTTCGGCGTTGTCCAACTCGGTGTTGGTCAGCGGGATGTCGTCGGTGAGGGTGATCAGCACCTCCACCGAGCCGGAGTCGGTGAACTTGACCGCGTTCGAGAGCAGGTTGCGCAACACCTGTTGCAGGCGCTGCTCGTCGGTGAACAGGATCCCGGGCACCGCGGGCGAGACGTGCACCGTGAAGTCGAGGTTCTTCTCCGAGGTCAGCGGCCGGATGGTCGCCTCGACGTAGTCCATGAGCTGGGCCAGCGCGATCCGCGCCGGCCGCACGTCCATCTTCCCGGCCTGCACCTTGGACAGGTCCAGGATGTCGTTGATCAGTTGCAGCAGGTCGGATCCGGCGCCGTGGATGGTCTCGGCGAACTCGACCTGCTTGCGGGTCAGGTTGCCCTCGACGTTGTCCGCGAGCAGCTTGGCCAGGATCAGCAGGCTGTTCAGCGGGGTGCGCAGCTCGTGCGACATGTTGGCGAGGAACTCGGACTTGTACTTGGAGGACAGCGCGAGTTGCTCGGCCCGCTCCTCCAGCGCCTGCCGGGCCTGTTCGATCTCCCGGTTCTTGATCTCGATGTCCCGGTTCTGCCGGGCGAGCAGCGCCGCCTTGTCCTCCAACTCGGCGTTGGAGTGCCTCAGTTCGCCCTGCTGGCGCTGGAGCTCCTCGGAGCGTTCCTGGAGTTCCTCGGTCAGCCGCTGCGATTCGGCCAGCAACATCTCGGTGCGCGAGTTCGCCATGATCGTGTTGACCGTGACGCCGATCTGCTCGTTGAGCTGCTCCAGGAAGTTGCGGTGCACCTTGGTGAACGGACGGAACGAGGCGAGTTCGAGGACGCCGAGCAGTTGGTCCTCGAACAGCACCGGCAGCACGATCACGTTGGCCGGGGCGGCCTCGCCCAGGCCGGAGGCGATCTTGATGTAGCCGGGAGGCGCGTCCAGGATCAGGATCGAGCGCTTCTCCAGCGCGGCCTGGCCGACCAGGGACTGGCCGAGCCGGAAGCGGGTGGGTACGCCGCCGCCGTCCTGGTAGCCGTAGGAGGCGATCAGCCGCAGCTCGACCACGTCCTCCTGGGTCAGCTCGGCCAGGAAGAACGCGCCGTGCTGGGCGTCGACGACCGGGGTGAGCTCGCTCATGATCAGCGCGGCGACCGCCATCAGGTCGCGGCGACCCTGCATGAGACCGGAGATCCGGGCCAGGTTGGTCTTGAGCCAGTCCTGTTCGCGGTTGGCCCGGGTGGTCTCGCGCAGGTTGTAGATCATCTGGTTGATGTTGTCCTTGAGCTCGTCGAGCTCTCCGGACGCGTCCACCGCGATCTGCAGGGACAGGTCGCCGCGGGTCACCGCGGTCGCCACCTCGGCGATGGCCCGCACCTGACGGGTCAGATTGCCGGCCAACTCGTTGACGTTCTCCGTGAGTTGCTTCCACGTCCCGGAGACGCCCTCGACCTCGGCCTGGCCGCCGAGCATGCCCTCGGTGCCCACCTCGCGGGCCACCCGGGTCACCTCGCCGGCGAACGCCGACAGCTGATCGACCATCGTGTTGATGGTGGTCTTGAGTTCGAGCATCTCGCCGCGCGCGTCCACGTCGATCTTCTGCGACAGGTCGCCGCCCGCGATCGCGGTGGTCACCTTGGCGATGTTGCGGACCTGGCCGGTGAGGTTGTTCGCCATCGAGTTGACGTTGTCGGTCAGGTCCTTCCAGGTACCCGAGACACCGGGGACGTGCGCCTGGCCGCCCAGGATGCCCTCGGTACCCACCTCGCGGGCGACCCGGGTGACCTCGTCGGCGAACGCGCGCAGCGTGTCCACCATCGTGTTGATGGTGCCCGCGAGTCCGGCCATCTCGCCCTTGGCCTCGACCGTGCTCTTCTGCGACAGGTCGCCGTCGGCGACGGCGGTGGCCACCTGGGCGATGTTGCGGACCTGCGACGTCAGGTTGTTGGCCATGACGTTGACGTTGTCGGTCAGGTCCTTCCAGATGCCGGACACCCCGCGCACCCGCGCCTGCCCGCCCAGGCGGCCCTCGGTGCCCACCTCGCGGGCCACCCGGGTCACCTCGTCGGCGAACGCGGAGAGCTGGTCGACCATCGTGTTGACGGTCTCCTTCAGCTCGAGGATCTCGCCCCGGGCATCGACGGTGATCTTCTTGGACAGGTCGCCGGTGGCCACCGCCGTGGTCACGTCGGCGATGCTGCGCACCTGGCCGGTCAGGTTGCCGGCCATCACGTTGACCGACTCGGTGAGGTCCTTCCAGGTGCCGGAGACGCCCTTGACGTCGGCCTGACCGCCGAGCCGACCCTCGGTGCCCACCTCGCGGGCCACCCTGGTCACCTCGTCGGCGAAGCCGGAGAGCTGGTCGACCATGGTGTTCACGGTGTTCTTGAGTTCGAGGATCTCGCCGCGCGCGTCCACGGTGATCTTCTGCGACAGGTCGCCCCGGGCCACCGCCGTGGTGACCTGGCCCAGACTGCGCACCTGTTCGGTGAGGTTTCCGGCCATCGAGTTCACCGAGTAGGTGAGGTCGCGCCAGACGCCGGCCACGCCGAGCACCTGGGCCTGCCCGCCGAGGCGGCCCTCGGTGCCCACCTCGCGCGCCACCCGGGTCACCTCGTCGGCGAACGCGGACAACTGGTCCACCATCGTGTTGACGGTGTTCTTGACCTCGAGGATCTCGCCGCGCGCGTCGACGTCGATCTTCTTGGACAGGTCGCCGCGCGCGACCGCCGTGGTCACCTCGGCGATGTTGCGGACCTGGGCGGTCAGGTTGCCCGCCATGAAGTTCACCGAATCGGTCAGGTCGAGCCAGACGCCGGCGACGCCCGGGACGACCCGGGCCTGACCGCCCAGACGCCCCTCACCGCCCACCTCGCGGGCGACGCGGGTGACCTCCGAGGCGAACGCGGAGAGTTGATCCACCATCGTGTTGACGGTGTTCTTGAGCTCCAGCATCTCGCCGGAGACGTCGACCGTGATCTTCTGTGACAGGTCGCCTCGGGCCACCGCGGTGGAGACCTGGGCGATGTTGCGGACCTGACCGGTCAGGTTGCCGGCCATCACGTTGACCGAGTCGGTCAGGTCCTTCCACGTGCCGGCCACGCCGGACACCTGCGCCTGACCGCCCAGAATGCCCTCGCTGCCCACCTCGCGGGCGACTCGGGTCACCTCCGAGGCGAACGCGGACAACTGGCCGACCATGGTGTTGACGGTGTTCTTGAGCTCCAGCATCTCGCCGGAGACGTCCACGGTGATCTTCTGCGACAGGTCGCCCTGGGCGACCGCCGTGGTCACCCCGGCGATGTCACGCACCTGCGCGGTGAGGTTGAAGAAGGCGGTGTTGACCGAGTCGGTCAGGTCCTTCCAGATGCCCGCGCCGCCGGGTACCTGGGCCTGGCCGCCCAGTCGCCCCTCGAAGCCGACCTCGCGGGCGACCCGGGTCACCTCGGACGCGAACGTGCGCAGCGTGCCGGTCATCGCGTTGATCGTCTCGGCGAGCTGGGCCATCTCGCCGCGCGCGGACACGGTGATGGTCTGCGACAGGTCGCCGTACGCGACCGCCTTGGTCACCTGCGCGATGTCGCGCACCTGGGCGGTGAGGTTGCCGGCCATGATGTTGACCGAGTCGGTGAGGTCCTTCCAGGTCCCGGAGACCCCCTCCACCCGGGCCTGGCCGCCCAGGCGGCCCTCGGTGCCCACCTCGCGGGCCACCCGGGTCACCTCCTGGGCGAAGCCGGAGAGCTGGTCGACCATCGTGTTGACGGTCTCCTTCAGCTCCAGCATCTCGCCGGCCACCTCGACGGTGACCGTGCGGGAGAGGTCGCCCTTGGCCACCGCGGTGGTCACCAGCGCGATGTCGCGCACCTGGAGGGTCAACCGGCTGGCCATCGTGTTGACCGAGTCGGTGAGGTCCTTCCAACTGCCGGACACTCCGCGCACCCGGGCCTGGCCGCCGAGCTTGCCCTCGGTGCCCACCTCGCGGGCCACCCGGGTGACCTCGTCGGCGAACGCGCTGAGCTGGTCCACCAGACCGTTGGCGGTACGGCCCATGCGCAGGAACTCGCCCCGCAGCGGCTGCTCGGCGATCCGCAGGTCCATCCGCTGGGACAGATCGCCCTCGGCGACCGCGGCCAGCACCCGGCCGACCTCGACCGTCGGCCGGACCAGGTCCTCCACGAGGGCGTTCGCCGCGTCGATGCTGGTCGCCCACGCGCCCTCGCCCGGTCCGGGGTCCAGCCGCTCGGTGAGTTTGCCCTCACGGCCGACCACCCTGCGGACCCGGGCCAGCTCACCGGCCAGGTGCTGGTTGCGCTCGACCATGTCGTTGAACACGACGGCGATCTCGGACATGATCCCGTCGCCGGAGACCGTCAGGCGCTTGCGGAAGTTGCCGTCGCGGACGCCGGTCAGCGCCGCCAGCAGACGACGCAGATCCTGCTCGTCGTGCCGGCTCCGGGCGGCCGTCGTCCGTGCCTGCCCTGGGGAAGCCTTCGCCATCTCGCATTTCCTCCGCCGGACCGATTCGCCGCGACCGCTCGTGCTCCCGGCCGCTTGCCATCGACAGTCTTTCACTCACAGGGTTGAGAGCAGAGGCGGTCCGGGAGGATGGTGCTTGTCAACCGGAAAGTGTGGGCTCGAAAGGCTCGCTTCGGCCGGAAGTTCTGTCGGAATCGTGACGGATCCGTCACTGTTTGGAAGGGGTCCGCCCGATCGTCCGAAACCGATAGGGTGCGAATCTGCCGGACTGTGGAGCCGGATTCGTCACCGCAGCCGCCGTTCGTCGCAGATGCGGGAGTGTATGGATCAGGGAACGAGCATGCTCATCACTGCCCGGATGAGCGCTGCCTTCGCACCCGAGGGCAGGTCCGTGGCGGCCGCGCGCTCGTTCGTCCGCAAGACGCTCAGCGACTGGGACGCCGGCGACGTCGTGGACGACGCCGTGCTGCTGACCAGTGAGTTGGTCACCAATGCGATCGTGCACGCGGGTACCTCGGCCGAGGTCTCGTGCGTGCGCTACGACGGCGGCGTGCAGATCGAGGTCACCGACCACTACCCCAGCCGCGAGCTGCCCGAGCCCGCCACCGGTTTCGACGACGGCGACGAAAGCGGGCGCGGCCTGTTCCTGTCCGCGTCGTTGGCCTCGGCGTGGGGCGTCGAGTACGCCAAGAACGTCAAGCGCGTCTGGTTCCGGCTCGAACTGCCCGACCCGGTCTCGGCGACCAGCTCGGCGGGGCCGCTGCTGCCGGCCAACGCGCTGCCCGACGCCACGGTGCCGGTCGGCGTGGCCGTGCTGCACGCGGACGCCTCGCGCAAGGTGACGCACTGGAGCACCGAGGCCGCCGAGCTGTTCGGCCTCACCGACGACGAGGCGATCGGCATGGCGCTGAACGACCTGGTCGCGTGGCCGCAGACGCCCGGTACCGAGCTGACCCTGGACGAGATGCTGGAGCTGTCCCGCTGGCAGGGCGGCTACGACATCCGCGCCGCGAACGGGGTCGCCTCCCGGGTGTTCGCGTCCCATGTGCGGCTGCGCGACGCGGGCGGCGATCCGGCCCTGGTCGCCCTGCTGGTGCCCGCCCAGGCGCGGGCCGTGCTGGAGCACCGGGACGGCTCCCGCGGTCGCGCGGGCGGTGCGGTGCCGGTGGACAACGAGTGGGACGGCATCGACGGGCTGAGCCGGCTGGGTCTGGAGGACCTGCTGCAACGCGCCGTCGAACGGGCCCGTGACCTGCTCGACGCGGACGCCGCGTTCGTCCTGCTGGCCACCGACGACGAGAGCGAGATGGAGGTGCGCGCCACCACCGGCCTGGCCGGCGCCGCGCATCGGTTGTCCCGGGTGCCGGTGGAGACCTCGGTGGGCCGCTACGGCTCGGCCCGGATGCCCGCGGTGCACGAGGACCTGGAGGCCGGGCCCGACGCGGTGCCGATCCTGCAGGACACCCGGATGCGCTCGGCGGTGACCGTCCCGCTCAAGGTCGAGGGCCGGCTGACCGGCACCCTCGGCGTCGCCTCCGAGTCCGCCGCGCGCTTCGACAACGACGACGCGGCCCGGCTCCAGCGCGCCGCCGACCGGGTCTCGCTGACCGTGGAGAGCGCCCGGCTGTCCGAGCTCGAACGTGTCCGCCGGGGCTCGCTGTCCTTCCTAGCCGAGGCGTCCGACCTGCTCGCGGGCACCCTGGACCCGGAAATGACGTTGGCGATGATCGCCCAGATCGTGGTGCCCCGGCTCGGCACGTGGTGCGCGGTCCACACCGGCGAGTCGCACGCGCCGGTGCTGAGCGTGGTGTGGCACGCCGACGAGATGCGGATCGACGACCTGCGCGCGCTGCTCGACCGGGCGGAGCCGCCGCGCGCCCAGCCCACCCCGGGCGCGCGCCGCTGGCTGGGCCTGCGGCACCTGGACCCGGAGGTCGTCCGCGAGCACGCCGACCTGGTCACCGGCGAGGCGGTCACCCTGCCGCTGGTCGCCCGCGGCCGGGGCATCGGCATGCTGACCTTCGGCATCCTGGCCGGCGACCGCTTCCGCCGGGACACCCTGGAACTGGCCGAGGACCTGTCCCGGCGCGCCGCGCTGGCGATGGACAACGCCCGGCTGTACTCCGAGCGGAATTCGACCAGCCAGGCCCTGCAGCGCAGCCTGCTACCGCCGGAGCTGCCCAAGATCCCGGGGGTCGACGTCGAGGTGGTCTACCAGGCCTCCGGCGAGGGCAACGAGGTCGGCGGCGACTTCTACGACCTGTTCACCATCGGCGGCGACAAATGGGGCTTCGCGATCGGCGACGTGTGCGGAACCGGTCCCGAGGCGGCCGCGGTCACCGGGCTGGCCCGCCAGGCCCTGCGGCTGCTGACCCGCGAGGGGCTGTCGGTACCGGCCGTCCTGCAGCGGCTGAACACCGCGATCCTGGAGGAGGGACCGCGCAGCCGGTTCCTGACCCTGCTGCACGGCCACATCACCCACCGCGAGAGCGGCGGCATCCGGCTGAGCCTGGTCTCCGCGGGACACCCGCTCCCGCTGCGGCTGCGCCCCGACGGCACGGTCACCTCGGTGGCCACGCCACAACCACTGCTGGGCGTGCTGGACGAGGTCGATCTGGTCCTGGAGACGGTGGACCTGGACCCGGGCGACGTCCTGGTCTGCGTCACCGACGGCGTCACCGAACGCCGCGAGGGCACTCGCATGCTCGGCGACGACGGCCTGGCCGAGGTGCTCTCCGGCTGCACCGGACTGACCGCGGGCGCGGTCGCGACCCGAATCCACCGCGCCGTCGAACAGTTCGCCGAGGAACAGGCCCGGGACGACATGGCCATCCTGGTCATGCGCGTCTCCGGCGAGGACTGACCGGGACGAACACCCCGACGCCCCGACAAACCGTGCTGCCCCGGCCGCCGGCCGCTCGCTCGAGGGGCCGGGAGCCGGCGGCCCCGACGCCTGTCTTCGATCCCGCCTCGGGCTCCGCGGCGGGACCGGAGCGAGGCGCCCGACGGGCGGTCTCCGAGCGTCGGCGTACCGGAGAAGCGCCCGCATCGTGGTTGCGTTCGGGTGTTTTCCGGGCGGCGAGCGCAGCGCGGAGCCCGAGGGCGGATGTGCTGCCGGACGTGGTGGGGCTCGGCGAGAGATCGAAGACAGGCCCGGGGCCACCGGATCCCGACGGGTTCGTCGGCGCCGGGCTCAGCTGGTGTTCGGAGCGAAGCGGCCCGTCGACCAGCGTTGTTCGTCCTCCTGCCAGGTGTCGGTGACACGAAGGCCCGCGGCTCTCGCGACGCCGGCGGAGGCGAGGTTGGCCGGGTGGATGTGCGCGCGGACCTCCTCGACGCCGTGCGCGCGCAACCAGGTCACCCACGCGACCACCGCCTCCTTGGCGATGCCCAGGCCCTGCCACGCTCCACCCACGACCCAGGCCGCCTCGGCGACCGGACCGGGGCCGACCGTGGCCTGGACCGTGCCCACCAGGCGCTCCCCCGCGCGCAGCCGGATCACCCGGTTCAACCAGACCACCTCGGGATCGGGCGAACCTTTCGCCCAGCGCTCGTACCGAGCCCGCAGCTCATCCGGATCCTCCGGTGCACCGCCGATGAAGGTGTGCAGCGCCGGATCACCGAGCACCGCGGCCATCTCCTCGGCGTGATCGACCTCGACCGGGATCAGGTCCAGCCGACCGGTGCGCACCCACGCGGTCTCGTTCACGTTCATCGCCGCAGCATGCCGGCGCTCACGCGGCGATGTCGCCGGCGTTTCCCCGCACGCGCAGCCGCAACTCGGACCCGATCCGGGCGACCGTGGCCGCCGGGTCCCGGCGCGCCTGCGCCGTCGGGCACTCCAGCACCAGCCAGCCCTGCCCGGCGACGCTCCGGTGCCGTGCCCGCACCCACTGCCGATCCGCCGTCAACTCCACCCCGACCCGCGCCGCGGGCCAGGCCAGCGCGAAGCGGCCGATGATCCGGCCGAACGCCGAGCGGAGCTCCCACCCCACCTCGACCGGCGGCAACCCCGCGCCGAGCAGCGCCAGCCGCAGTCGGGTCTCGTCCTCGCTCGCGCTGCGCCCGTCGGCCAGCCGCACCGCCTCGGCGAGCCGGTAGCGCCCCGGATGACCGGCGTAGCGTCCGAGCAGCCCGGCCGACGCGCCGGCCGGGATGAGACCGGCCCGCAGGAAGCCGTCGAGCACCACCACGCCGGTGTCCCGATCCGAGGTCCGGACCAGGTCCGCCGCCGTCCTGATCGGCGAGGTGACCGGGATCCCGCCCGGCCACACCACCTCCCCGGCCGCCAGCGCCATGACCCGGGCCCGGCAGCCGTGCCGGCGGGGCAGAGCCGCCCCCACCGGCACGACCACCTCGATCGGTGCCGTGCGCCGAGCCTCGTCCCGGGGATCCGCCGGAACGCGCACGCCGTGCAACCACGCTGCGGTGCGCCCACAGACCACGGCCCCGCGGGGCAGCACCATGACCGCGGCCCGGGCCCGCACCTCCAACGTGTCGACGACGTGCGCGCCGACGTAGACCCCGTGTATGACCCGACGCACGTCGCCGTCGCGCACCAGGCGCCGGACGACCGACCGGCCGATGCCGTGGCGGGCCGCGACGGCGAGGGTGAAGGGTCGGGACAGCAGGGCGGAAAGGTCGGTCGGCGTCATGCGGGTCAGTGTGCGCGCGTCCCCTCCGCGCGTGCCGCCCGTCGTCCACAGCCCCCGGGATGAGTGTGACCATCACACCCGGCCTGTGCACGGCGCGTGGCCCGAACCGCCCCCACGGCCCGGCCCCCGGCCGACCCGCGACGCCCCTTCGCCCCGCCTCCCGGCTTCACCCGCCCTCTCAGCCGATCCCGATCGCCGGTTCCGCCGCCTTGCCGCATCCCTTCTTCGCGCGGTAGAGCACCTTCCAGGTGGCCGCGTCCGTGACCCCCGACGGATCGAGGCCGCTGCACTTCTGCACCCACCGGACCCCGTCCGCGGTGGCCGCGTCGAACACGCCGCTCACCGGCAGGTCCCCGGGGGCACCGGACCTCGTGTCGACCAGGCACTGCACCTGGGCGACCGCGTCGTCCCGATCCCCTTCACGCAACTCCGGCCGGTTGTCCTTGGCCACGTGATCGCAGCGCGAGGCGGCCGCCGCCGGCGACCCGGGGCCCGTCATCCCCGTGCCCAGACCCAACGCCGCGCACGAGGTCAGCGCGATCGCCGCGACCCGCCCCCGACGCCGCAGCCCGGGCCGGGCCGAGGGCGGCCGGGGCGCCGGGATCGGCGGGGTCTGCGGGGTCGGCGGCTCCGCACCCCGTCGCGGTCCGCCGCAGCGCCGGTTCCGCTGTACCGCGTTCATCTCTGCTCCTGACTGCCGATCCTGTCGACCGTGTCGACCTGTCCTGAGCCCGAAGGACCGAGTGCCCTCCGAACACGACCGACGTTAGGAGCCGGCATCAGCGGCACCGAGAGGTACGAAAACCCGACTTCCACATCGCAAAATCAGACCGAATGTCGTTATTGCCGCCCCATTTCCGGCGCTCTCCCCACGGAACCGACACCCGACGCCCACCCCCGACCCCTCTCACCCCGCACAACCGGTCGAGAACCCGCCGCCGCCGGCGACCACAACCGGGACCCGACCGGCACCACCCCGACCACCGCCCGCACACGACAAGCCACCGCCACCACCAAACGACAACGACGACGACAAAGGGCCCGCTACGAAGAATTCGTAGCGGGCCCCACGCAAACCGTCGGCGAGGTCTCAGACCTCCACGACCACCGGCAGAATCATCGGCCGGCGCCGATAGGTGTCGGACACCCACTTGCCCACGATCCGGCGCACCTGCTGCTGGAGCTGATACGGCTCCGCCACACCGTCGGCGGCCGCCTTCTGCAACATCTCCTCGATCTTCGGGATCACCGCGTCGAAGCGGGCGTCGTCGATGCCCGATCCACGCGCGGTGATCGTCGGTCCGCCGACCACCTTGCCGGAGGAGGAGTCCACGGCGAGGAACACGGACACGAAACCCTCCTCGCCCAGGATCCGACGATCCTTGAGCGAGGACTCGGTCACGTCGCCCACGGACAAACCGTCCACGTAGACGTACCCGGCCTGCACCTTGCCGGTGATCTTGGCGACACCGTTGACCAGGTCCACGGTGAGGCCGTCCTCGGCCAGCACCACCCGGTCCTTGCGCACGCCCGTCTTGATGCCCAGGTCGGCGGCGGCGCGCAGGTGGCGCCACTCGCCGTGCACCGGCATCAGGTTGCGCGGCCGGGTGAGGTTGAAGAAGTACAGCAGTTCACCGGCCGAGGCGTGGCCGGAGACGTGCACCTTGGCGTTGCCCTTGTGCACGACCTTGGCGCCCCAGCGGGTCAGCCCGTTGATCACCCGGTAGACCGAGGTCTCGTTGCCCGGGATCAGCGAGGACGCGAGCACCACGGTGTCGCCCTCGACGATCCGGATCTGCTGGTGCGAGCGGTTGGCCATCCGCGACAGCGCCGCCATCGGCTCGCCCTGCGAGCCGGTGCACACAAGCACCACCTCGTCCGGCGGCAGGTCGTCCAATGTCTTGACGTCCACGACCAGCCCGGCGGGAATCTTCAGATAGCCGAGGTCCCCGGCGATCTTCATGTTGCGCACCATCGAGCGGCCGACGAAGGCGACCTTGCGCTCGTAGGCGTAGGCGGTGTCCAGCACCTGCTGGATGCGGTGCACGTGGCTGGCGAAGCTGGCCACGATGATCCGCTGGTCGGCGTCCGCGAAGACCCGGTCGAGCACGCTCGCGATGTCCCGCTCGGCCGGGATGAAGCCGGGCACCTCGGCGTTCGTGGAGTCCACGAGCAGCAGGTCGATGCCCTCGGTGCCCAGCCGCGCGAACGCGGGCAGGTCGGTCAGCCGGTTGTCCAGCGGCAACTGGTCCATCTTGAAGTCGCCGGTGTGCACCACGGTGCCGGCCTCGGTGCGGATGGCCAGCGCGAGCGCGTCCGGGATCGAGTGGTTCACCGAGATGAACTCGCACTCGAACGGACCCAGGCGCTCGATGTCGCCTTCCTTGACCTCGAGCGTGTACGGCCGGATCCGGTGCTCGGTGAGCTTGGCCTCGATGAACGCGAGGGTCAGCTTCGACCCGATCAGCGGGATGTCGGCCTTCTCCCGCAGCAGGTACGGGACCGCACCGATGTGGTCCTCGTGGCCGTGCGTCAGGATGATCGCCTCGATGTCGTCGAGGCGATCCCGGATCGAGCTGAAGTCCGGCAGGATGAGGTCGACTCCGGGCTGCTCCTCCTCGGGGAACAGCACCCCGCAGTCGACGATCAGCAGTCGGCCGTCGAACTCGAAGACGGTCATGTTCCGGCCGATCTCGCCGAGACCACCCAGCGGGGTGATCCGAAGGCCGCCCTTGGGCAGCACCGGCGGCGGGCCGAATTCGGGATGAGGATGGCTCAAGTTCTCTCCTCGCCACGTGCCGCCGCCCGGCCGTCTTGGACGGCCGGACGGGGACGCGCAAAAGCTCGTGTTCGGCCCGGGCGGATGTGGTACCCGCCCGGGGCACTACTTACAGATATTCCTGTTTACAGCTCTACCCCACCCGCCGAGAGATCCTGCCTCAGCTGCGCGATCTGGGCCTTGGAGGCCTCGATCAGCGGCAGCCGCAGCGGCCCGGCGGGCAGGCCCTGCAATCCCAGAGCGGCCTTGGTGAGGATCACGCCCTGGGTACGAAAAATGCCGGTGTACACCGGAAGAAGACGCTGGTGGATCTCGCGCGCCTTGGCGACGTCGCCGCCGACGTAGGCGTCGATCATCGCGCGGAGCTCCGCCGAGACGAGGTGCCCGACCACGCTCACCACACCGACCGCGCCGATGGACAGGAGCGGCAGGTTCAGCATGTCCTCACCGCTGTAGTACACCATGTCGGTGCTCGCCAACACCCTGCTCGCGGACGCGAGGTCGCCCTTGGCGTCCTTGTTCGCCACGATCCGCGGGTGCTCGGCGAGCCGGATCAGCGTCTCGGTCTCGATCGGCACGGCGCTGCGGCCGGGGATGTCGTACAGCATCACCGGCAGGTCGCCGGCGTCGGCGACGGTGGTGAAGTGCCGGTACAGGCCCTCCTGCGGGGGCTTGTTGTAGTACGGCGTGACCACGAGCAGACCGTGCGCGCCGGCGGCCTGTGCCTGCCGGGCCAGCTCCACCGAGTGCCGAGTGTCGTTGGTGCCGACTCCGGCGACCACGAACGCGCGATCGCCCACGGCCTCCAGGACCGCCCGGACCACTTGCTCTTTCTCCGCGTCGCTCGTCGTGGGCGACTCGCCGGTGGTGCCGTTGACGACGAGTCCGTCGTTGCCGGCGTCGACAAGGTGGGAGGCCAGGCGCTGGGCGCCGGCAAGGTCGAGCGCACCGTCGGCCGTGAAGGGGGTCACCATCGCGGTGAGGACCCGGCCGAAGGGGGTCTGGGGGGTAGACGTCGGAGCCATGGCCCAAACGGTACCGGGCGCACACCTGACCTGCGGGTAGCACCCGCCCTATGAGACTTCGACGGCCCGTGCGGAGCAGTCCCGGCGTCGGCGCCGCACCGACGCGGCCCGAGCGCGCCCCGGACAAAAACAAGGACCAGGCGCTGCCCGCTCGGGGGTTCGAGCAGCGCCTGATCTCTTTCAGTATCGACCACCACGGGCGAAACCTTAGGGATTCGGGCGAAAAATTTCTAATGTCACCCTATGTGCCGATTTGACCACTCGGACGGCTCAACCCTACGGCGCGACCCGGCCGTTCGTGTTGAACGCCGCGTAGGTCAGCGGCATGAGCTCGGCCCACGCGGCCTCCATCCGCTCCGCGACCATCTCGATCTCGCGCTGCGGGAACGACGGGAAGGTCGCGTCGTCGCGCTTGGTGCGCAGCCCGAGGAAGTGCATCAGCGAACGCGCGTTGCAGGTCGCGTACATCGACGAGTACAGGCCCACCGGCAGCGTGGTGCGCGCCACCTCGCGTGCGACGCCGGTGTCCAGCATGCGCTGGTAGCCCGCGTAGGCGGCCGCGTAGGACTCGCGCGTCGCGTCGTCCACCGTCTTGTACTGCTCGGGGGTCCCGTCCACGAAGACATAGGCGCCGGGCTTGCCCTGCTGGACCAGCTTGCGGTCCTCGGCGGGCACGTAGAACACCGGCTGCAGCTCGCGGTAGCGGCCGCTTTCCTCGTTGTACGACCAGCCGACGCGGTGCCGGTGGAACTCGCGAAAGACGAAGATCGGCGCGCTCACGAAGAACGTCATCGAGTTGTGCTCGAACGGACTGCCGTGCTTGTCCCGCATCAGGAAATTGATCAGCCCCTTGGACCGCGAGGCGTCCCTTTCGAGCTCGTCGAGGGACTTCTCCCCCGCCGTGGAGACCCGAGCCGCCCACAACACGTCCTGGTCGGCGGCGCTGTGCTTGATCAGCTCCACCGTGACGTCGCTGCGAAAGCGGATGGCGGACGGATTCTCCTGGGGTGTCTCGGTCACGCGGGGTGGCTCCTCGTCGATCTGATCCCGGTGGGGTGGGCGCCCCAGCCTAACCACGCCCACCGGCGTCGCCGGACGCCGTGGCCGAGCCGCCGGCCGTCGGCGTGGACCGGGGTACCACCACGGTGGTCGGCTGCGTCGACGGACCCTCGGCGGGCCTGGTGGGAGCACCCGCGGGCAACGCCACCGAGGTCTCGAAGGACACCTTGTCCAGGCGGGACATGAACGGTTGCACCTGGATCAGCAGCTTGCCGACGTACTCCCGGGGCACCGCGAAGTTGTAGGTGATCACCGTGTCGGCGTTGCGCGCCGCCTGCTCCGGACCGCTGCGGGCGGGCCCGACCTTCGCGGCCGCGCACGGCAGCGCGTCCGGCCCGGCGTACAGCGTCACGGCGAACAGGTCGGCGAGCAGGTTCGAGCCGGTCCGGTTGGCGTAGCGGATCGGGACCGAGACGTCGACCGTCTCACGCTTCTCGTTCGGCACGCTCGCGGTGCGGGTCACCACGAGCGGCAGCGTGGCCACCGTCAGACCGTTCGAGTAGGTGTGCGATCCCTGCTTCTGCGGGACCTGGGCAGGCGGGGCGGAACCGCCGGTGGGCGGCGGCGCGCCCGGCGTCGAACCGCCCGTCGGGTTCTTGTCCGGCAGGTCCGGCGGATTGCCGGTGGCGCCCGCGGGGGCCGTCCTCGACTTCTCGTCGTCGATCGTCGGACCCACCATGCAGCCGCTCGCGAGCAGCGCGACCACCGCGCATGCCGGGGCGATTCGTCGGATCCGGACCCCCATGACCATCCTTCGCTGCCGCGCCCACCAATCCTTGCCGGACAGCGTCGCACGCCGCGCACGAGGGCGGCAGCGCCTTCGGCGCGTGTCGCCCACGCGTGTGCGCGTTCGGCGAGCGCGGGACACGGGCCGCCCGCGCGCGCGAGAATCGGCCGAACTCGACGATGGGGGCGCCACATGACCGATCCGTACGTACGCCCGGCCCACGCCGGCGACGGTGCCGAGTTGGGTGCCGCGCATGCCCGGGCCTGGCACGACGCCTACACCGGGGTGTTGCCCGCGGCCGCTCTGGAGGCCGCCACGCCCGACGCGCTGGCCGCCGAGTGGGAGGACGCGGCGCTCGCGCCACCCTCGCCCCGGCACCATTTGCTGGTCGCCTGCGCGGGCTCGACCGTGGCCGGCTTCGCGGCCCTGGTGCCCGGCTCGGACGAGGATCTCGACCCGGCGCGGGCGGGCGAGTTGGCGATCCTGGTGATCGACCCGCCGCGGCAGCGCGAGGGCCACGCGTCCCGGCTGCTGACGGCCGTTGTCGCGGACGCGGCGACGGACGGCGTGGAAACGTTGGTGACCTGGGTTCTGGAGAGCGACAAGCCGCTGTACGACTTCCTGGTCGGCACCGGTTGGGCGCCCGACGGCGCGACGCGCGAACTGTGGGTGGACGAGCCGGGCGGTGCGGTGATCCGACAGGTGCGATTGCACACGGCGGTGGCCGATCCGCGGTGATCGGGAATCGGTGGGCGAAACGGCCGAGCGGCACGGCGAACACCACATCGATGTGCCATTGAACAAGGTAAGTCAGCCGTCTTAACGTGGGCGCCGTGAGCCGAACTCCGACCCGCGAGCGCCTTCTGCTCACCGCCGAGCGGCTCTTCGCCGTGCACGGAATCGACGCGGTCTCGCTGCGACAGATCAGTGTCGCGGCGAGTCAGCGCAACAATTCCGCCGCGCAATACCACTTCGGCGACAAGGAGGAGTTGATCCGGGCGATCTTCGGATTTCGGCTCACCACCGTCAACGCGCGCCGCGAGGACCTGGTCCGGGAACTCGTCCGGGCCGGGCTCGACCGGGAACCGAGGGCGTTGGCCGAGGCGATGGTGCGCCCGCTGGCCGAACAGATCGACGTCGGCGGCAGCTTCTACCTGCGTTTCCTGGCCCGAGTGCACCAGCACGTGGGCGCGACCACGTACGCGCTGCCGGCGATGGGCCTGGAGGGCAGTTCGCCGGAGTTCGGGCGCCTGATCGACCTCGCGCTGGGACACCTGCCGGTCGCGGTCCGGCGCAACCGGCTGCGGCTGGGCGGCAGTCTGGCGGTGCACGCGACCGCCGATCGCGAGCAGCGCGTGCACGAGGGGCAGGCGCAGGACGTGCTGCCGCCGGCGGCCTTCGTGGCGGACCTGGTGGACGCGGTGGTCGGCATCCTGGCCGCGCCGGTGTCGGCGCAGGTGCTGGCCGCGTTGGAGCCCCCGACGGGCCGGCCGGCCCGGGCCGGTTAGCGGAGCCGACGCGGGCCGATCGGGCGGGGTGTCGAGACGATCAGGCGGAGCCGACGCGGGGTTTGCCCGCGTGCAGCCGGATCGCGGTGAGCATCGCCCGGCGCCCGCGCGCGTTGTCGCGCGCGTCGCCGTACGCGACGGCCAGCCGGTACCAGACCCGCCAGTCCTCGGGCGCGGCCTCGGTCTCGGCCTTGCGCCGCTCGAACACCTCGTCCGCGCTGTCCCGGTCGACCCGGCCGCCCGGAGTGCGGCTCAACTCGTCCGGCGGCAGCGCGCCCTCGGCCTCGAGTTCGCGGGCGAGCCGCTGCATCGCGAAGCCGAAGCGCACCTCGCGCCAGATGTACCAGGCGCCGACGACCGGCACGAGCAGGATCGCCAGGCCGAGCACGATGGTGACCGGTTCCCCGTCGCGGATCGCGATCAGGCCGCGACTGCCGACGAGGAACACGTAGAACACCAGAACCGCGATCAGCACGAGCGCGGTGACACGTTGTTTCACGATGGTCAGTCCAGGTCGAGGAAGTGTTCCAGGCCCACGGTCAGGCCGGGCGCGGAGACCACGCGACGCACCCCGAGCAGCACGCCCGGCATGAAGGACGTGCGCTGGAACGAGTCGTGCCGGATGGTGAGCATCTCGCCCTCGTCGCCGAGCAGGACCTCCTGGTGCGCGACCAGGCCGCGCAGCCGGACCGCGTGCACCGGGACACCGTCCACCTTGCCGCCGCGCGCGCCGTCCGGGTCGTCCACCGTCGCGTCGGGCATCTGCCCGAGGCCCGCCTTCCCGCGTGCCTCGGCGATCAGCTCGGCGGTCCGGCGGGCGGTGCCGCTGGGCGCGTCCAGCTTGTTCGGGTGGTGCAGTTCGACGATCTCGGCCGACTCGTAGAACCGGGCCGCCTTGGCCGCGAACTGCATCATCAGCACCGCGCCGATGCCGAAGTTGGGCGCGATCAGGATGCCGGTCTCCGGGCTCTTCGCGAGCCACTCGCGCAGTTGCGCCAGCCGGTCCGGAGTGAACCCGCTGGTGCCCACGACGGCGTGGATGCCGGCGCCCGCGCAGTATTCGAGGTTGCCCATGACCACACCCGGGTGGGTGAAGTCCACCGCGACCCGCGCGCCCGCCTCGGCGAGGTCGGCGAGGTCGTCGCCCTCGTCGACACGCGCCACCAGTTCGAGGTCGGCCGCGGCTTCGATCGCCCGGCACGCCTCGGAACCCATGCGGCCGGCCGCACCGATCACACCCACCCGGATTGCAGTCATGATGTCGCGCACTCTCCAGTCAGCGGAATTTCGCATCGATCAGGGTTCGATCAGCGTTCGACCAGACTTCGATCGCACGTGATCGCACTTCGATCAGGCCGACGTGGCGACGAAGTCCGCGTCGTCGGCGAACGGTCCGACCACGGCAAGCGTGGGTCGCGCGGCGAACAGTTGCCCCGCCACGTCGTGGATCTCGGCGGCGGTGACCGCCGCGATCCGGGCCAGCACCTCGTCGACGGAGAGGTGTTCGCCGTAGACGAGTTCGCTCTTGCCGATCCGACTCATCCGCGAGCCGGTGTCCTCCAGGCCCAGCACGGTCGAGCCGCGCAGTTGCCCGATCGCCCGATCGATCTCGTCCTGCGGCAGGCCCTCGCGGACCACCCGGTCCAGTTCGGTCCGGCAGATCTCGATCACCTGGCGGGCCTTCTTGGGCTGGCAGCCGGCGTAGATGCCGAACACGCCCAGGTCGGCGTAGCCGGAGTGGAAGGAGTAGACCGAGTAGGCCAGGCCGCGCTTCTCCCGGATCTCCTGGAACAGCCGCGAACTCATCCCGCCGCCGAGCGCGGTGTTGAGCACGCTGAGCGCGAACCGCCGGTCGTCGTCCCGGGCCAGCCCGGGCATGCCCAGCACCAGATGGGCCTGCTCGGTCGGCCGGTTCAGCAGCCGTACGCTGCCGGCCGAACGCACGCCGCGGCCGGCGGCACGCGGCGCGGAGGGCACCGCCGCCTCGTCCACGCGCACGTGCGCGAACGCCTTCTTGACCAGGCGGACCACCTTGGCGTGGTCGATGTTGCCGGCCGCGGTCACCACCATGTTCGGCGCCTTGTAGCGACGCTTGTAGTAGCCGCTGATCTGGGTTCGGGTGAGCGCGTTGATCGACTCGACCGTGCCCAGCACCGGACGACCGAGCGGGGCGTCGCCGAGCATCGCGTCGTAGAAGAGCTCGTGCACGAGGTCGCCGGGCTCGTCCTCGTTCATCGCGATCTCCTCGAGGATCACGCCGCGTTCGGCGTCCACATCCTCGGCGTCGATCAGCGAGCCGGTCACCATGTCGCAGATCACGTCGATCGCGAGCGGGAGGTCGGTGTCGAGCACGCGTGCGTAGTAGCACGTGTACTCCTTGGTGGTGAACGCGTTCATCTCACCACCGACGGCGTCCAGCTCGGCCGAGATCTCCAGCGCGTCGCGCTTCTCGGTGCCCTTGAACAGCAGGTGCTCGAGGTAGTGCGAGGTGCCGGCCAGGGCCGGGGTCTCGTCCCGCGAGCCGACCCCGACCCAGATGCCGAACGTCGCGGAGCGTACCGACGGCATGTTCTCGGTGATCACCCGAAGGCCGCCGGGCAGGACGGTGCGGCGGACGGCACCGGTGCCGTCCGCGTCACGCAGCAGGGTCTTCGTGGAACCAGGCCGCTGCGCGGACGCAGCGGCCTGGATCTTCGACGAGGAGGACGTCACTTGGCGGCAGCGTCCTCGGAGGCCTCGGCGTTGTCTTCGCCCTCGATGACCGGGACGAGCGACAGCTTGCCGCGCTGGTCGATCTCGGCGATCTCGACCTGCACCTTGTCACCGACCTTGATCACGTCGTCGACGTTCTCGACCCGCTTGCCGCCGGCGATCTTGCGCAGCTGCGAGATGTGCAGCAGACCGTCCTTGCCGGGCATCAGCGACACGAACGCGCCGAACGTGGTGGTCTTGACAACCGTACCCAGGTACCGCTCGCCGACCTCGGGCATCGTCGGGTTGGCGATCGCGTTGATCGTCGCCCGCGCGGCCTCGGCCGAGGTGCCGTCCGAGGCACCGATGTAGATCGTGCCATCGTCCTCGATGGTGATCTCGGCACCGGTGTCGTCCTGGATCTGGTTGATCATCTTGCCCTTCGGGCCGATGACCTCGCCGATCTTGTCCACCGGGATCTTGACGGTGATGATGCGCGGCGCGAACTGCGACATCTCGTCCGGCGTGTCGATGGCTTCCATCATCACGTCGAGGATGTGCAGGCGGGCGTCCTTGGCCTGCTTGAGCGCACCGGCGAGCACCGACGCCGGGATGCCGTCGAGCTTGGTGTCGAGCTGGAGCGCGGTGACGAACTCCTTGGTGCCGGCGACCTTGAAGTCCATGTCGCCGTACGCGTCCTCGGCACCGAGGATGTCGGTCAGGCACACGTACTCGGTCTTGCCGTCGACCTCGTCCGAGATCAGACCCATCGCGATGCCCGCGACCGGCGCCCGGAGCGGCACACCGGCGTTGAGCAGCGACATCGTGGACGCGCAGACCGAGCCCATCGAGGTCGAGCCGTTGGAGCCGAGCGCCTCGGACACCTGACGGATCGCGTACGGGAAGTCCTCGCGGGCCGGCAGGACCGGGAGGATGGCGCGCTCGGCGAGCGCGCCGTGGCCGATCTCGCGGCGCTTGGGCGAGCCCACCCGGCCGGTCTCGCCGACCGAGTACGGCGGGAAGTTGTAGTTGTGCATGTAGCGCTTGCGCGTCTCGGGCGAGAGCGTGTCGAGCATCTGCTCCATGCGCAGCATGTTCAGCGTGGTGATGCCCAGGATCTGGGTCTCGCCGCGCTCGAACAGGGCCGAGCCGTGCACCCGCGGGATGACCTCGACCTCGGCCGACAGGGTGCGGATGTCGGTCAGACCGCGACCGTCGATGCGCACCTTGTCGCGCAGCACGCGCTGACGCACAAGCTTCTTGGTGAGCGAGCGGAACGCGCCGCCGATCTCCTTCTCGCGACCCTCGAACGCCGGGAGCAGCTTCTCGGCGGCGAGGTCCTTGACCCGGTCGAGCTCGGTCTCGCGCGCCTGCTTGCCGGCGATGGTCAGCGCGGCCGACAGCTCGTCGGTGACCGCGGCGGCGAGCGCCTCGAAGACGTCGTCCTGGTAGTCCAGGTAGACCGGGAACTCGCCGGTCTCCTTGGCGGCCTTCTCGGCGACCTGGACCTGCGCGGCGCACAGCGCCTTGATGAACTTCTTGGAGGCTTCGAGGCCGTCCGCCACGACCTCCTCGGTCGGCGCGTCCGCGCCGCCCTTGACCAGCTCGATCGTGCCGGTCGTGGCCTCGGCCTCGACCATCATGATCGCCACGTCGCCGTCCTCGAGCACACGGCCCGCGACGACCATGTCGAACACGGCGCGCTCGAGCTCGGTGTGCGTGGGGAAGCCGACCCAGGTGCCGTCGATGAGCGCCACCCGGACGCCGCCGATCGGGCCGGAGAAGGGCAGGCCCGCGAGCTGGGTGGACATCGAGGCCGCGTTGATCGCCACGACGTCGTACAGGTGGTCCGGGTTGAGCGCCATGATCGTCTCGACGATCTGGATCTCGTTGCGCAGGCCCTTCTTGAAGGACGGACGCAGCGGACGGTCGATCAGGCGACAGGTGAGGACGGCGTCCTCGGACGGGCGGCCCTCACGACGGAAGAACGAGCCGGGGATCTTGCCCGCGGCGTACATGCGCTCCTCGACGTCCACCGTCAGCGGGAAGAAGTCGAGCTGGTCCTTCGGGCGCTTCGAGGCGGTCGTGGCCGAGAGCACCATGGTGTCGTCGTCCAGGTAGACCACGGCGGAACCCGCCGCCTGCCGGGCGAGCCGGCCGGTCTCGAAGCGGATGGTGCGGTTGCCGAACGTACCGTTCTCGATGACGGCTTCGGCGAAGCTGATGTCGGGACCCTCCACGGGTGCCCTCCTCGTTCGTTTCGAGGGAGGTCCGCGGCGCATGACGCCTGAGGGCCGGCCGAGCCGGTCTTCGATCGAAGCACCCGGGTGCGTTACCCGGGGGCCACTACCGAGGACCGGCGCTGTAGGTCGGCGCCTTGGTCGCGACGCGGCGCTCCCAGTTCTCTGTCGTGTTCGTCTTTGTTGCGCGTGCGGGACACAGCCTACAAAAAGCCGGGTCCGGATACGGCGAAGGAGCGGCTTGCGAAAGCCGCTCCCCCGTCGTGTGTTACTAGCGGATGCCGACGCCGCTGCGGCGGATGCTCAGGCGGTCCGTCAGCGTGCGGTAGCGCTCGATGTCCTTCTTGGCCAGGTAGCCGAGCAGGCGACGACGCTGGCCGACCAGGAGCAGCAGGCCCCGGCGGCTGTGGTGGTCGTGCTTGTGCTCCTTGAGGTGGGCGGTGAGCTCGTTGATGCGGTAGCTCAGGATCGCGACCTGCACCTCGGGGGAGCCGGTGTCGCCTTCCTTGGTGGCGTAGTCGGCCATGATCTGCTTCTTCGTTGCGGTGTCGAGCGACACGTGTTCTCCCTCTGCAAGGTGGTGAGCGCTTCCGGTCTGACTCACGGAGGCAACTGGGCTCACATGGTGCGGGCGCGCGGCCCGTGGGCAGCGCGCATCCCGGGCACGCGGCTCCGGGATATGGACAACCCTAGCAGGAGCGCTTCAGGCCGTGATGTTCCGCAGTTTGTCATACAGATCCAGAACGGCCAGGCACAACGGGACGACGGACACCATCAACATGCCTTCGAACAGGTCCAGCATCCGTCCCCAGAACGGTGACAGGCCACGCGAGGGCACCGTGCCGGCGATGATCGCCAACAGGGCGCCGACCGCGCACGCGAGCGCGAAGATCCAGCCCTGGCGCTCCACGTCCGGGATTCGGGTGTCCAGGGCCAGGCCGACGAAGAGCGTGGCCAGGCCGAGCAGGCCGGCCGTGTACAGCACGGTGACCTGCGTGGTGTGCCGGAACAGGCGGGCTCGGCACAGGGTGATCAGGGCGAGGACTGCGGTCAGGATCCCGGTCCACAACGTGTCCGCGTTGCCCAGGACGACGCAGGAGGCGACGATCACCGCGCCGCACGCGCCGGTGAGGCCGCTGAGCATCCGGTGGCCGTCGCGGGCGCGGGCGGCGATGTCGGCGTGGTCGACGGTGTCGCTCCGGCGGGCGGTCGGCGCGTCCGCGGGCAGGAAGCCGATCGGCAGGCGGGCGAGTCGCGCGGCCCAGGAGGGCAGGAACGCGATCGCCGCGACGCCGACGGTGCCGGCGACGGCGGCCGTCTCGCGCGGGCCGCCGGCGAAGGCGATCAGGCCGAAGGTCGCCAGTGTGCCGAGCGCGCCGGCGCCCGCGGCCGCGATGTACACCGCGCCGCGTTCGGGCAGCAGCGCGGCGATCAGGGTGGCGACCGGCAGGACCGCGACACACGCGGCCAGGAACTGCACCCGGCCCGGGCCCTCGTGTCCCGGCGGTTCGATCGTGCCCAGTCCGGCCAGGAACGCGTTCGGCAGCGCACCCAGGCCCAGCACCGCGCCGCCCACCCGGTCCCCGTACACCCGGGACCGCACGCCGGCGACCGCGGTCAGCACCAGGGCCGTCGAGCCGGCGGCGACGGCGGGCAGGCCGTGCGGCAGGGGGGCCATCCGCAACATCGCCGGAGTCCACAGCCGGTGGTCGCCGGTGACGGAGGTCGCCACCGAGTCGGCCACGTCGTCGTAGACCGGCGGCGGGGGCACGTCCGCGAGCGCGGTGAAGCGCAGCAGTTCACCGTCGCGGACGTGCTGCCCGGCCAGGGTGAGCGCGCTGTCCAGGGGTGCGCCGTCGAGCCGGGTGAGCCGGAAGCCGGTCACCGCGCCGTTGCGCTGGGTCTGCCCGGACAGCCGGAGGATCTCCGGGTACAGCTCGGCGAGCGGGACCTCCTCCGGCAGTGCGAGGTCCACGCGGCGATCCGGCGCGATGACGGTGATCCGGGCGAACCCGGTGGTGACCGTCGTGGTCGTGGAGTTCATCGGTGCGGACTCCCTCCTGGGCACTGCCCCTGGTCGTCGCTGCCCTTGCCGGTCGTTCCCTGCCGATCGCCGGCCGTGCCGGTCGCCGGCCCGTGCGCCGAACCGTGCCCCGCGGCGCCGAGGGTCCGAGACGACGAGGCACTCTATATACGCCGCGTTACGATTCGCCACCGAGCGTCGATGAGGCGGGTAGGATGCGGCGCACGCACGAACGGCTCGACCGGCTCGCCGGGCGGGCGGGGACGACGCCCCCGACCGGCTGGGTCGACTCACCTCACCTGCTCCTTTCCGTGTTCCGCGGTGGGCTCGATCCGTGTCCAGGGATCCTCGCGACGGATGAGGCTGATGCACCGTGACCGTGGTCATCGTCAAACGCCCGCCCAGGGTGTTGCCGCCGCCTGTGCCGACGGAGGAGATCCGGCTCCAGGCACCACCCGAACCGGAGCGCCCGGCCGACCGGAACCGGCTCATGAGCGTGCTCCCGATGATCGGCATGCTGGGGTCCGCGGGCTTCTTCTTCATGCCGGGCGCGCCCAGGATGATGATGGTCATGGGCGGCCTGATGATGATCTCGTCGCTGGTCATGGCGGTCGCCAACATCCTCACGTCGCGCGACGGCGACCGGGTGCGGATGCTCGACGCCCGACGCGACTACCTCGCCTACCTCGCGCAGCAGCGCAAGGAGGTCCGCCGGACGGCGCGCAGGCAGCGCGACGCGCAGTTGTGGACGCACCCGGACCCGGCGCAGTTGTGGTCGGTGGCCGCGGGTGAACGGCGGATCTGGGAACGGCGGGCCGGTGACGCGGACTTCGGTCAGGTCCGGGTCGGGATCGGCCGACAGCGGTTGGCCACGCCGCTGGTGGCGCCGAGCACGGCACCGCCGGCGGAGTTGGAGCCGCTGTGCGTGGACGCCCTGGGCCGCTTCCTGCGCGCCCAGGCGACGCTGGACGACCTGCCGATGGCGGTCTCGCTGCGCTCCTTCCCTCACCTGACCGTCTCCGGCGACCCGGAGCGGGTGTACGGGCTGACCCGGGCGATGGTGGGCCAACTCGCGGTGTTGCACTCGCCGGACGACGTGCGCGTCGTGGTGGCGACCGACGCGAACTCGCTGCCGCGCTGGGACTGGCTGAAGTGGCTGCCGCACACGCAGCACCCGTCGTTGTCCGACGGCGCGGGCTCGGTCCGGATGATCGCGGACGACCTCGGCGAGATCGAGGAGTGGCTGGCCGAGGATCTGGCCGGGCGCTCGCGGTTCACGGCCGGCGCGCGGCCCGTACCGGACCAGCCGCACCTGCTGGTGGTCCTGGACGGCGGCGGCGTGCCCGTCGACTCGGTGTTGGCGGGCACGGACGGTCTCCAGGGTGTGACCGTCGTCGAGGTGCTCCCCGGTCCGCCGGCCGAACCGCGCGGCGGTCTGGCGATCATCGCCGTGGGGGATCGACTGACCCTGGAGTCGACGACCGGCACGTACGAAGGGGTGCCCGACTTCCTGTCGGCGGCGGACGCGGAGGCGCTCGCCCGCAGACTCGCGCCACTGCGACTGTCGGCCGACGACGACGAGCCGCTGCCGGCCAACCTGGACTTCACCGACCTGATGGGCATCGGCGACGCCACCCGGATGGACGTGGCGCGGACCTGGCGGCCGAGGCCGCCGAACGACCGGCTGCGGGTGCCGATCGGGATCGGCCGGAACGGCGAGCCGATCATGCTGGACATCAAGGAAGCGGCGAAGGGGGGCATGGGGCCGCACGGCCTGTGCGTCGGCGCGACCGGCTCCGGCAAGTCGGAGCTGCTGCGCACCCTGGTGCTGGGCCTGGCCACCACGCACAGCTCGGAGATCCTCAACTTCGTGCTCGCCGACTTCAAGGGGGGCGCGACCTTCTCCGGGATGTCGGGCCTGCCGCACGTCGCGGCGGTGATCACCAACCTGTCCGACGATTTGACCCTGGTCGACCGCATGCACGACGCGATCACGGGCGAGCTGAACCGGCGGCAGGAGTTGCTGCGCTCGGCGGGCAACCACGCCAATCTGCACGACTACGAGCGGGCCCGGGTGGCCGGTGCGGCCCTGGAGCCGCTGCCCTCGTTGATGATCGTGATCGACGAGTTCAGCGAACTGCTGACCGCGAAGCCGGACTTCATCGACATGTTCCTCCAAATCGGCCGGATCGGCCGCTCGCTGGGCGTGCATCTGCTGCTCGCGTCGCAGCGTCTGGAGGAGGGCCGGTTGCGCGGCCTGGACACCCATCTGTCCTACCGCATCGGTCTGCGCACCTTCTCCGCCGCCGAATCGCGCGCGGCGATCGGCGTACCGGACGCGTACCACCTGCCGTCGGTGCCGGGCTCGGGCTACCTCAGGTTCGATACCGAGTCGATGGTGCAGTTCAAGGCCGCGTACGTGTCCGGGGCCCATCGGGCCTCCGGCCGGGTCCGGCGCGACCGCTCGGGTGTGCCGATGCCGGTGGTGTTCGGCAGTCGGTGGACGGCCGCGGACATCTGGAATCGGCACCCGGACCCGCCCCCGGGGCCCGAGCCGGAACCGGACGTCGACAGCGCGCTCGCGGACACGGTGCTGGACGTGATCGTGCGTCGGATGGCCGACCAGGGTCCGCCCGCACACCGGGTGTGGCTGCCGCCGCTGACCGAGTCGAACTCGGTCGACCGGATGTTGCCGCCCTTGCGTGCCACGTCGGAACGTGGGCTGTGCGCGCCCGACTGGGGCGCGAACGGCCGTCTCGTGGTGCCGCTGGGCCTGGTGGACAAGCCGTTCGAGCAGCGTCGCGACGTGATGTACGCCGACCTGTCCGGCGCGGCCGGCCACGCGCTCGTCGTCGGTGGCCCGCGCAGCGGCAGGAGCACCCTGCTGCGCACCATGATCGCCGCCTTCGCGCTCACCCACACGCCGTCCGAAGTCCAGTTCTACGTCCTGGACTTCGGTGGCGGTGGCATGGTCGCGCTGAGCGATCTGCCGCACCTGGGCGGGGTCGCGGGCCGGCTCGACGCCGAGCGGGTGCGCCGGATCGTCGGCGAGGTGAAGGGCATCCTGAACCGGCGCGAGGAGATGTTCCGGGTCGCCGAGATCGACTCGATCGACACGTTCCGCCGACGCCGCGCCGCCGGAACGTTGCCGGACGAGGCATGGGGCGATGTCTTTCTGGTCGTGGACGGCTGGTCGACCCTCAGGAACGACTTCGACGTGCTGGAGGCCGAGATCACCGACATCGCCGCGCGCGGTCTGGGCTACGGCGTGCACGTCGTGCTCACCGCGTCGCGGCATCCGGAGATCCGGCCCGCGCTCAAGGACCGGATCCAGACCCGGCTGGAGTTGCGGCTCGGCGAGACGATGGAGTCCGAGGTCGACCGCCGGCTCGCGGCGAACGTGCCCACGGGCGCGCCCGGTCGCGGTCTGTCCCCGGACAAGCTGCACTTCCTGGCCGCGCTGCCCCGGATCGACGGCTCCTCGACGGCCGAGGACCTGGGCGAGGGCATGGCCGCGATGGTCGGCGCGGTCAAGGCCGCCTGGGCGGGGCCGCTCGCTCCCCCGGTGCGGGTGTTGCCGATGCTTTTGCCCTACGAGCAGTTGCCGACGCCCGTGCAGGTGCCCGGTCGGGGCATCCCGATCGGCGTGGACGAGCAGACGCTCGACCCGGTCTACCTGGACTTCGGTGTCGACACGAACTTCGTGCTGTTCGGCGAGAGCGAGTCCGGCAAGACCAACTTCCTGCGGCTGCTCTCGCGCGGCATCTCCGAGCGGTACACGCCGGCCGAGGCCCGGATCATCGTCTCCGACTACCGGCGCACGCTCTTGGACGCGGTCCCGGAGTCGCACCTGCTGGAGTACGCCGCGGCGGCGCCGGCGCTGACCTCGTTCATGAACGAGATCCGCGGCGGCATCGATCGCCGGCTGCCCGGGCCGGAGGTGACCCAGGAGCAGTTGCGCAACCGGAGCTGGTGGAGCGGTCCGGAGTTGTTCCTGCTGATCGACGACTACGACCTGGTCGCCTCCTCCGCCGGCAACCCGGTGGGCGCCATCGCCGAGTTCCTGCCGCTGGCCCGCGACGTCGGCCTGCACCTGATCATCGCCCGCAGCACCGGCGGCGCGGGCCGCGCACTGTACGAACCGGTTCTGCAAAAGCTCCTCGACCTGGGCACCTCCGGCCTGATCCTGTCCGGCAACCGCGACGAGGGCCCCTTGATGGCCAACGTCAGGCCCGCCCGACTACCGCCGGGACGTGGGCAGTTCGTCTCCCGCCGACGCGGCGTGGCCCTGATCCAGACGGCCTGGCTCGCCGACGACCGACCGAGCCGGGCCGGGTGTGCGGGGTGACAGGCCGACCTCGGTCGGCACCGCCGCCGCTCGCCGGCCGGCAGGCACACCGCCTACCCGCCACCCCTACGGCCGGCCGCGGGTGCGCCGGCCGCGGGCGTCACGGACGACGGTGGCCGCGCAGACGACGACGATGGTCAGACCGACGGCCGGGAACAGGAGCACGGAGGCCTGACGGCGGTCGCGGTCGACTCGGGTGGGACCGTGCACGAGCGGGGCGACGTGGACGAGTTCGGTACCGCGGTCGATCCGGGGGTCGGGGACCGGGCTCGATGCCGGGACCACCGTGGAATCGAGCGCGCGCAGCGGGTCGACCACGCCCCAGCCGACGCCGTCCACGCGGCCCGCGGCCCCGCGCTGTGCGGTCTGTTCGATCAGCGTGACGACCTGGGCCGCGGTGTAGTCCGGGTGCGCCGAGCGGATCAGTGCCGCGACACCCGCCACGTACGGGGTCGCGAACGAGGTGCCGTCGCCTCGGCAGTGGCCGCCTCCGGGCACCGTCGACCACACGTCCACGCCGGGCGCGAGCACGCCCACATACGGCTTGTTCTGCGAGAACGGCGCGCGCTCGTTGTTGCGGTCCGAGGCGCCGACTCCCAGAACTCCCGGGTACTTCGCGGGCCACGAGTCGAGGTTGTCCTTGTCGCCGGAGTTGCCGACGGCGGCGACCACCACGACCTGCCCGACGAGCGCGCGCCGGATCGCGTCCCGCAGCCTCGTGCCCGGCTCCCGGCCGCCCACCGTGTCCTGCGAGATGTTGATCACCGAGGCGCCCGCGGCCACCGCGTGGTCGATCGCGGCGGCCAGGCTGTCCTCGTTGCCCTTGGTCGCGTCGTCGCCGCCGTTCTGCCGGATCGGCAACAACATCGCGTCGGGCGCGAGCCCCACGAAGCCCGTGTCCACCCTGGGCGTGAGCCTGTCGCCGGGCCGGGCCGCGATGATGCCCGCAGCCATCGTGCCGTGGCCATTGTCGTCGTCGGTGCCGTTGGCCCGGCCGTTGAAGAAGTCCTTGCCACCGGCCACGACCGCAGGGCCCAACTGCGGGTTGTCGTCGTCGATCCCGCTGTCGATCACCGCGACCGTGACGCCCTTGCCGGTGGCCTTTCGCCAGACCTCGTCGAGCAACACGCGCTGTAGGGACCACGGTTTGCCGGGCATCGGCTTGGCCGGGAACCGACAATCGTCACCCGCGAGCAAGGCGGTACCCGCTCGCCCGACATACACCGACTCACGCTCCGCCGGCACCGAGCCCATCGCCCCGACCGGCAACAACAGACCCAACGCGAGCAGAGATGCCCTCCAGCGTCGCCGCACGGCTCGCACCGGTTCGTTCGCCTTCCGGATCACCGCCCCACCGCCCCGCGATCGCGAGCCGACCGGGCCTTTGTCGGTGCTAGCGCCACATCCTGGCGTTGGCGGCCTCGGTCCTGCGGTATGCGTCGGCCGCCCGGGTCAGACCGTCGGCGATGCCGTTCAGCGCCTCCCGCAGACCCTGGGCGTTCCGGTCCCAGCTCGCCTGCTGGACGAGGTAACCCTCGCGCGCGTCACCGGACCACGACTCGGTGACCGGCGCGATGTCCCGCTTCAGGCCCGACTGCATGTCGGCGAGGCGGGCGTCGAGGGCGCGGATATCGGCTGCGGCCTGTTCGAGCGCAGCGAACGTGACAACTACCTGCGACATGCTTTCTCCCCAGTACGAGAGCGGGTACAACCGGCTGCGACCGAGCGCCCCGGCGGCGAAAGGACCGAGCGACGGAGCTCGGTCAGAACATCAACTTCGAGATATTGCCGGACACGGTGGTCTCGGTCCGGTCGTACGCGTCGGCGTTGCGGCCCATCGCGCCGGAGATGGCGTCGAGCGCACGCTTGACCCCGAGCGCCTTCTGTACGGCCTGCTCCTGCAACGGGTCGAATCGGTTCCTGGCGGCACCCTGCCATTGCCCCTCGATCGCGTCGACCTTGCGGTTCATCTCCTGGATCGCCGCTTCGAGTTCGGTCGCCACGCCCTGAACCTTCCTCGACAACTCCGCCAACATCTGCGGAGTGATCCTGAACGCTTCACCTGCCATGTTTCACCAGCCCCCATGAGACGGATGTGCGCGAGGCGAGGTCGTGTCACCCGGGTCGGATCCCCGCACCAACGTCACGGTTTGCGACGTCGTGGGAACTCTAACCGCATTCGAGGACGCCGCCCAAGCGAAACCCTACGCATGGTCACCAAAGGTCGACGCTGTGGATACATCTCCGGCCTTGCGCAAAATGCCGGTATTCGGTGTTGCCTTCGGGTCGAGTCGTCACCACTCACGACCCTTCCGACGCCGCCCCGACCTTCGCCCCCAGGCTCAGGAACCTTGCGGCCTCTTGGCGTCCGCCGTACTCAACTGCGGCCCACGCGCAACCAGTTCCGACCACGCCCTGGGCAACGGCCGCACCTCCACGCCCCTGTAGCCCAAGCGCAGCTTGGCCTCGCTCTCCTGTTCCCGCGCGGCCGGCGCCCCGCCGGTCCGCGCCGTCTCCGCAATGGCGTAGCGCAGACCGGAGTCGGCCACCAGATACGTCGGACCGCCGTCGTCGGGCGTCCCGGTCACCTCTCGATACAGCGCCCCCGCACCGGGTTTGACCCACACGCCGCCCATGCCGTCGGCGAGTTGCTCCGGCGGCCGGGTCCCGGCCGACTGCGCGGTCACCGGCCGGCCGCCGCGCCACTCGCCGGAGAAGGTGTTGCACACGACGTTGCGCGGCAGTTCCAGGTCGTCGCGGGTGATCCGGTTCATCGGCGTCGGCGGGATCTCCGGCCAACCCTTCTCCGCGGCGAAGGTACGGTCCTGCACCACCGCGCCGCCGAGCATGCCGAGGTTCACCGGAAAGGCTGTGGGCGTGGTGCTCCCGTACGCCTCCCGCGCCCTCGGGTTCGTGGTGAGCAGCACGGCGGTCAACTCGCTGACCGGCATCACGCCCTCGTGGGTGACCACGTAGTTCTGCCGTCGGGCGGCGCCCTCCGCGCGCAGCACGACGCCGACCCGGTTGTACTCCGGGGCCAACGGCAGCCGGGTCGCAGCGCCGTAGCCGGCCGGCGTCGGGTGGTCGATCGTGCCGCCCTCGATCAGCGTGGCCAGCCACGCGTCGCCGACCGGTTGCGCCGGCATGCCGACCAGGTTCAGCGCGCCGATCACGGTCGGCGCCTCGACCAGGAAGCGCCTGCCCTGATGGACGAGGTACTTGTGCCGGTTCCGGTCCTGTACGAACAGCGCCTCGCCCGGTCGCAGCGCCCCCTCCGCCGGAGCGGCGCCGATGAACACGCCGCGCTGCGGCTCCCCGTCCGGGTCGGGCTCGCCGTCCTTGCCCAGGGCCGGACGCTCGCACACGGTCCAGGGCTTGCGCTCCTTGACCGCCTTGGCCGTCGGCAGCCGGTCCGGCGCGTTCGGAATGCCCAGCGGCGCACCGTGACCGACGCTGTCGAGCCGCTTCTCCGCAACCAGGTTGACCTTGAACCTGCCGGGGTCCAGCAGCAGACGACCGGAGGCGATGTTGAGCACCGGGTGCAGCTTGCCGTCCAGGAAGACGTACCGACTCGCCGAGTCGCGCCCCACGATCAGGCTGCCCCGGTCCTTCCAACCCGGCGGCGTACCGGGCCTGACCAACCCGACGACCCCGAACCCGACCAACACCAGCATCGCGACCACGATGCTCGGCGTGAGCATCCGCATCGGCTTGGGCGCGTTGTCCTCCGTGCCTCCGCCCGGGCTCGGTTGCAGGAACGCGGCCACCATGCGGCGGCGCGCGAAGATGTACGCCTCGAGCTGCTCGCGGCGCGTTGCCATCGTTCTCCCCGTGATCGACGTGCGCTCCGGTCGAAGGGTCCACACCGACGCGACCGCGGGGTCGCGGGCCAACCCGTGGACACGTACCGTACGGTGTTCCGCACTCACTGTGACAGCAGGGCGACAAATCATGACCATGGGGGAGCTGACGTGGCCGCACCCGCGCCGGTAGGGCCGCATGCACGGAACGGTGCACCCACACCCGACGGGGCATTGCCACCGGCAACGCGCCGCGCGACGCTGCGCGTACACCCGCGGGCCGGTCGCGTCGGCGGCGTCCTGGTGCAACAGATCGTGCTGGTCCAGCTCGGGATCTCGCTGTTCGCGATCGCGGCGACCGCGCACCCGGCGGCGGCGATCGGCCTCGGCGCGGTGGGGGCCCTCCTGGTGGCGCCGGCACTGGTGCGGTGGCGCGGGCGTTGGCTCGTGCAGTGGTTGCCGATCGTGTTCGACTTCCGCCGGAGGCGCCGGCTTCCGGCCGTCGCGGATGACGCGGATCCGGTGCTGCTCCCGATCCTGGAGTGCGCACCGCACCTGGCGACCGGCTCGGTCGACGACCGTGAGCGCCGTTCGATCGGAGTGATCGGCGACGGCACCTTCCTCACCGCGGTGTTGCTGGTCACCTCGCGCGACGAGCCGCTGCGTCCCGCGCACGGGAAACGGCCGTTGCCGCTGCCGGCGATCGTGAGCACGCTGGAGGTCGACGACGTGACGTTGGCCTCGGTGCAGGTGGTCCAGCACATCCGGCCGGCGCCGGCCGACCACCTGCCCGAGGAGTCGTTGGCGGCCAGGTCCTACCGCCAACTCGTCGAACAGGTCCTGCACGACGTGCCGGCACTGCGGCTGACCTGGATCGCGCTGCGCTTCGAGCCCGACCTGTGCCCGGGCGCGGTCGCCGCGCGCGGCGGCGGCGAGCAGGGGACCCGGCGGGCGCTGCTGCGTGCGGTCGACCGGCTCGCCGGCAACCTGACCGGCGCCGGATTCGAGGCCCGCGCGCTCGAAGAGGCCGAGTTGATCCAGGCACTCGCCACCTCGTGCGGCGTAAACCGTTCCACCCGCCGATACGGGCGCGGTGGACGGCGGACCATCGAGTCCAGGCGGGCGTGGCGCTGCGACGACCGGTGGCACGCCACCTATTGGGCGAACCGCTGGCCGGAGCCGACCCAGGGGTGTACCTCCGACCCGATCGGCACACTGACCGCGACACCGGCCATCGCCACCACCTTCGCGCTGACCGCGACGCACGGCGTGGGCGGCACCACCGCGCTCACCGCGCACGTCCGGATCGCCGCCCGCTCGGACAGCGAACTCACGGATGCGACAAGACGGTTGGAATATCGGGCCGAAGCCGGGCGGATCGGTCTGATCCGGCTCGACTGGGAGCAGCAACCGGCCCTGCTGGCCACCCTGCCACTCGGCGGCCTGCCATGACGAACCGTCACATGTGGCTACATACAGGGAGGATCGACCAGTGAGCACGGCCGATCCCGGCCGGAGCCGGCACCAGGCCTCGAACGCACGGGGCAACAACCGGATTCCGAATCCGACCCCCGCGCCGGCCCCCATGCCCGGCTCGGGAACCCCCGCGCCCCGGCCTTCCCGGCGCAAGGGTCCGGCCCGGCCGGTCGGCCCCAGGCACGAACGGCACATGCCGACCGCCGCCCAACTGGCCGCCCTCGGCCTGCCGGTGGGCGACGACGGCGTGGTGATCGGAGTCGACGCCGAGCGCAACCCGGCGGTGCTGAACCTGTTCCGACCCGAGGCGTTGCACGTCGCGTTCGTCGGCGGCGCCCATGCGGTGCAGATCATCGCGCTGCGGGCCGCGGCGGTCGGCGCCCGGGTCGCGATCGAGTCCGGCCGGCCGCGGTTGTGGTCCGCGATGGCCCGGGCCGCGGGTGGCGCGCAGCCGTGCGTGACGGTACATCAGGTGGGTCGGCTCGGTCCGCAGGGACCCCGTGCGGGCAGCCCGGTCCTGGTCGTCCGCGACTGCGGCGCGCGGCCGCCCCGCGATCGGCTCGCGCCGGCCGCGTGGCAGACCACGCTGACCCTGCTGCCCTTCCTGGACCCGGCACTGGCCCGGCAGCGCATCGGCGCGGGCGCGGGCCTGGTCGGCCTCCAGCGGGTCTCCCCGATCGAGGCGCGGGCGGCGTCCTCGGTGTTGTCCCTGCCCGGTGAGGACGAGGCCGCGCTGCCCACGCTCGCCGACGAACTGACCCTGTGGAGTGCCGGAACGTCGCGTAAGTACGTATTACTGACGCCCACTCCGACCGAACTGGGCCTGCTCGGACCGCCACGTCGGATGGACTGACGAACAGTGCTCGCGACACCGGCTCTGAGCGAACAGGTGGACGGACCGGCGACGACCGCCGACACCCCTGACTACGCTGTGAGGCTCGTGCAGGGGGCGAACCCCGACCCGGGTCGGGGTACGGCGGACGGCGGCGGCGTGTGATCTGAAGCCGAGCCGCCTCCGGACGATCGGAAGGACCACACCGTGAGCAGCGAGCAGGACGGCGCACACATCGAGACGGGGGCGAACGAGGAAGAGGAGTGGTCGGGACCCGACTTCACCATGCCCTCGTGGTACACGCACCAAGACGGCGGCGCGCCCGCGCCACCGCCGTCCGGGGTCCGCGCGCCCGCGCCTCCCCCGCAGGGTGACCAGGTGCCGGCGGCGCCTCGGTACGGCAGCCAGGATCCGACACTGGTGCCGCCGGCGCGGACGCCCGAGCCGCACGCGCCGCTGCCGTACGGGACCGGCGCCGGCGCGAACGGGCCGACCGGCGGCGCCCCGGAACCGTACGGATCCGCCGCAGGCGCGCCCACGGCCTCGGTGCCGCCGGCCCGCCCGGCCGGCGACCCACCCGGCTTCGGCGCCCCGACGCCCGAACCGCCCGCGAACTCACCCGCGCCGACCGAACCGCCGGCGCCTTACGGCCAGGGCGCCCCCGGCCAATCCTCGACGCCGCTCCCGCACGGCGCCCCCTCGGCCGAGCAGCCGGCCACCGAGGCATCGGCGCCCCCAGCACCCACCTACAGCCCCGGCGAAGCCACCATGGTCGTCCCTCCGTCCTTCGCGGCCCCCGAACCGCCCGCCGAGGCACCGGCTCCCCCCGCACCCACCTACACACCGGGCGAACCGACCATGGTCATGCCACCGTCATCCGGGGCTCCCGATCGGCCCGCCGACACGCCGCCCCACACGCCCGGCGAACCCACCATGGTCGTCCCTCCGTCCTTCGCGGCCCCCGAACCGCCCGCCGAGGCACCGGCTCCCCCCGCACCCACCTACACACCGGGCGAACCGACCATGGTCATGCCACCGTTCCTCGACCCGAACGACGCTGCCGACGCGCCTGCAGACCCGGCAGACCCTGCACCGGCCCACACGCCGGGCGAGCCGACCGTGGTCGTCCCGCCGCAGTTCGAGCCCTCCGAGCCGACCGCCGAAGCACCGGCACCTCCCGCGCCGACCTACACCCCCGGCGAACCGACCATGGTCGTCCCGCCGCAGTTCGAGACCCCCGAACCGCCCGCCGCCGATGCCGCCCATGAACCCGGCGCGCCTGCCGCGCAGTCGGAGCACCGGGGTCCGGACCGCGCCGAGCAGGCCGAGCAGGCCCCGCCCGCCGCGCGGCCCAACGATGCCACGCCCGCCGAGCAGCCGGTTTCCGCTCCGCCGAGCGACGCCGCCCCGGGTCTCGAGGCAAAGCCCGCCGAGCCCGACGCGCCCGACGCGTCGACCGCGTCCCCCGAGCAGCCGGCCGGCGAAGCACCCGCACCCGACGGGACCGACGACGCGCGCCCGGACGCGCCGGTCGATCCGCACGACGTGCCCACCACACCCGCAGGCGGCACCCCGGTCCCCGGCCCCTCGACCGCAGCGCCGGCCCCCGAGGTGCCGCGCACGGAGCCCGCCGACGCCGCCGGACCCGCTCCCCGGCACGCACCCGAGCCGCCCACGCACGAGAACCACCAGCCGACCGAGCCGCACCGACCCGCCGCCGGCGACGCGCAGCCGATGCCCAAGCCGCACCAGGCCCCCCAAGCTCCCCCGGCTCCCCCGGCTCCCCCGGCTCCCCAACCCGAGGTTCGAGCCACCGAACCGCCGCAGCCCCACCCGACCCCGGCAGCGGCGGCCACGACGACCGCAGAGGCCCTCGACGCACCGCAACCACAGGCCGGCGGCCACCCGCAGCAGCCCCAGGCCCCGGCGGATTCGCAGGCGTCGCCCGCCGGCGGATACCCGCCCTACGCACAGCAGCCCGCACCGCCGCAGGGCGCCCCCGCGCCGTATCCGCCGCCGCAGCCGGGCGCCGCACACCCCGGGCCCCCGCCGCAGCAGCAGTACCCGGCTCAGGCCCAGGGTGCCCCGCTGCCCGACCCGGCGACCCGGCTGCTGCCGCCGATCACCGACGACATGCCTCCGCCCCCCGGCTTCCCGCAGCAGGCCCCACCCCCGGGCGCCGCGCAGCAGCCCCCTCCGCCCGGCGCCCCGCAGCCGCCGGTCAGCCCGCCGCACGGCTCGCCGATGCCGCCGCCGGCCTGGTCCGGCACGGCCCCGGGCAACGGCGAGGCGTGGGGTGGCGCGGCCCCGCCGCCGACCGGACAACCGCTGCCGCCGCCCGGCGGCGAGCCGATGGCACCGCCGCAGCAGCAGCGCTCGTGGATGCGGCGCACGTTCGGCGGCAACGAGCCGGAGCAGCAGGGTGGTCAACCGCCCTACGCCCAGGCCCCCGGCCCATACAACCAGGCTCCGGGTCCATACCAGGGCGCCCCCGCTCCGCAGGCCTACCCGCAGCCCGACCCGAACCAGGCGCACAACCCGTACGCCCAGGGCGCTCCCGGCCAGGACCAAGGCCAGGCGCCGTACGGCCACGCCGGCGGCCCCCAGGGCCGGGAACCGCAGCAGTACGGTCCGGGCGGCACCCCTTACGGGCAGCCCGAGGCGCACCAGCCGTACGCCCAGGGCACCCCGCCGCAGGGCGCCCCCGCGCCGCAGCACAACCCTTACGGCCAACCACCCGGCCCGCAGACCCCCGACCCGCAGTCGGCCCACCACCCGGGCACTCCGCCACACGGCGCACCCGGCCCGCAGGCCCAACCGGGCCCGCCGTCCGGACAACCCACCCCGGCCGACCGCGCCCCCGAGCCGCCCAACCCGTACGCCCAGGCGCCCGGCCCCTATGCGCAGGCGCCCGACCAGTACGCCCAGGCGCCCGACCCGGCCCAGCCGTACCACCCGGGCACCCCGCCGCAGGGCAGCGGGCAGCCGCAGGCCTGGTCGCCCGACGGCGGCGCACCCGCGCGGACCGGCGCCGGCGCGCCCCTGGGCTACACCGCCGCCGTCGAACTGACCAGCGACCGGCTGCTGCGCAAGCAGCCGCAACCGCGTCGGCAGACCCCGCGCTTCCGGATCGGCGGCAAGTCCGCCGACGCCCGCCGGGCCGAGCGCCTGGACCGGATCCGCACCCCCGTCCTCGGCTGCTACCGGATCGCGGTGATCAGCCTCAAGGGCGGCGTCGGCAAGACCACGACCACCACCGCCCTCGGCGCGACGCTGGCCACCGAGCGCCAGGACCGGGTGATCGCGATCGACGCCAACCCGGACGCCGGCACACTCGGCCGCCGGGTCCGCCGGGAGACCGGCGCGACCATCCGCGACCTGGTCAACTCGATGGCCCACGTGCACAGTTACATGGACATCCGGCGGTTCACCTCGCAGTCCTCCAGCGGCCTGGAGATCCTGGCCAACGACGTGGACCCGGCGGTGTCCACGACGTTCAACGACGAGGACTACCGCTCGGTGATCGACCTGCTGGGCAAGCAGTACCCGATCATCCTGACCGACTCGGGCACCGGCCTGCTCTACAGCGCGATGCGCGGTGTGCTCGACCTGGCCCACCAGTTGATCGTGATCAGCACGCCCAGCGTGGACGGAGCCACCAGCGCGAGCACCACGCTCGACTGGCTGGTCGCGCACGGCTACGCGGATCTGGTCGCGAACAGCATCACGGTGATCTCCGGCGTCCGCGAGACCGGGAAGATGGTCAAGACCGAGGACATCGTGGCCCACTTCGAGACCCGCTGCCGTGCGGTCGTGGTCGTCCCGTTCGACGAACACCTGTCGGCGGGCGCGGAGTTGGATCTGGACATGATGCGGCCCAAGACCCGCGAGGCGTACTTCGAACTGGCCGCGCTGGTCGCCGAGGACTTCCACCGCACCCAGCCGTCCGAGCAACAGCACCAGTGGCAGCCGCAGTACCGGCAACCACAGCAGCAGGCGCCGCAGCAGCAGCCCTACTACGGCCAACCGCAGCAGGCACAGCCGTACCCGCAGCAACAGCAATATCCCCAGCACCAACAGCAGCAGCAACCATCGCAACAACACCCGCACCAGCAGCCGCACCCACAGAACCCGCAACAACCACAGCAACCCCAGCAGCCGTACTACCAGCAGCCCCCGCCCGGCGACTGGCAGCAGCAGCCCCCGCCGCACCAGGGAGGCTGACACGCCGAAGGGCCGCCCCGGAGATTCCGGGGCGGCCCTTGGCACATCCGTCGCGAAGCGGCGCGGGCGTTCAGCCCGCCGGGTCCGAGTCCGCCGCGTCGATCAGCTCGCGGGCCCGCTTCACATCACGCGCCATGTGTTCCAGCAGGTCGTCGATCGAGTCGAAGCGCTCGGTACCGCGCAGGTACTCCAGGAAGTCCACCGCGACATGCGTCCCGTACAGGTCGAGGTCGGTCCGATCCAACGCGTACGCCTCGACCCGCCGCTCGGTGCCGTCGAAGGTCGGGTTGGTGCCGATCGAGATCGCCGCCGGCAACCCCTCGCCATCGATCACCAGCCACCCCGCGTACACCCCGTCGGCCGGGATCGCCGTGTACGGGAGCACCTCCAGGTTGGCCGTCGGGTAGCCGAGTTCGCGCCCGCGCTGATCGCCGCGCACCACCACGCCCTCGACCCGATGCGGGCGTCCGAGCAGTTCGGCCGCGCCCGCCACGTCGCCCTCGGCGACCCGGGCCCGGACCACGGTGGACGAGAAGGTCACGTCGCCGGAGACGAACAGTTCCGGCTCGACGACGCTGAAGTCGTTCGCCACGCCCAACTCCTCCAAGAGCGCGACGTTGCCCGTCGCCTTGTGGCCGAATCGGAAATTGCGCCCCTCGACGACCACGGCCGCGCGCAGCGTGTCCACCAGGACCTGCCGGACGAAGTCGACCGCGCTCTGCCGGGACAACTCGAGCGTGAACGGCACCACCAGCACCGCGTCCACCCCCAGGTCCGCCATCAGCTGCGCGCGCCGGTGGTGCGGCGTGAGCAGGGGCGGATGGCTGCCGGGCCGGACCACCTCGCTGGGGTGCGGGTCGAACGTCACCACGACCACCGGCAGCCCGCGCTCGCGACCGATCGCGACCGCCCGGCCGATCGTCCGTTGGTGCCCGCGATGCACACCGTCATAGGACCCGATCGTGACGACGGAGCGTCCCCAATCGCTGGGGACGTCCGCCAAGCCCCGCCAACGCTGCACCGTAACCGCTCCTCGTTCTTCGTGACGTGTCGCGGGTCCAGCTTCCCATGCAGGGGCTGTCGCTCGGTCCCGCCCCCGCCGTGGCGACCATCACCCCCGGATCCGGTCCGGGGCGCGGCTCAGCCCACGAACACCGCGAGCGGCCGGGCCACTCCCTGCCGGTTCTCCACCAGGGCCAGGAAGGTCCCGTCGGGCCCGAACACGCCGACCGGCCCCTCGCTGTCGTCGGCCGGCAACCGGCCGCCGTGCGATACGGCGCGGGCCTGGTCCTCGGTGACCTCGCGGCGCGGGAACGCCGCCGCCGCGGCCTCGGCGATCGGCAGCACGCCGAAGGACTCCTCCAACTCTTCGAGCGTGTGGGCCCGATCCAGCGCGTACGGACCCACCCGGGTGCGCCGCAGCGCGGTCAGGTGCCCGCCCACCCCGAGCCCGGCCCCCAGGTCGCGGGCCAGCGCGCGGATGTAGGTACCGGACGAGCAGGTCACCCGCACGTCCAGGTCGATCGTGTCGCCCTCGCGGCGGGTGGCGAGCACCTCGAACGTGGGGACGGTGACCGGTCGGGCGGCCAGCTCGAAGTCCTCGCCGTCGCGTACCCGCGAATACGAGCGCTTGCCGTCGATCTTGATCGCCGACACCTTCGAGGGCACCTGGAGGATCGGGCCGGTCAGCTCGGCGACGCCCGCCGCGATCGCGGCGTCCTGCACGTGTGCGGCCGAGGTCGTCTCGGTGACCTCGCCCTCGGCGTCGTCGGTGACCGTGCTCTGCCCGAGCCGGATCGTCGCGTCGTACTCCTTCTCGGTGAGCGCGAGATGGCCCAACAGGCGGGTGGCCTTCTCGATGCCGATCACCAGGACGCCGGTGGCCATCGGGTCCAGCGTGCCCGCGTGGCCCACCCGGCGGGTGCCGGCGATCCGGCGCAGCCGGCCCACCACGTCGTGCGAGGTGAGCCCGGCGGGCTTGTCCACGATCACCAGACCGTCGGGCGGCGGGGGTCCTGCGTTGCGGCGCTTCACGCGTCGTCTCCCGGGGTTGCGTGCGCCGGAGCGACCGGCAGTAGTGCGTCGGCGAGGAGCTCCCGGAATCGGGCCACCACCTCGGCCGGTGGGTCATAGGCGGTGAATCCGGCCGCGAAGGCGTGTCCACCGCCGCCGAAGGCCCCGCAGACGCGCCCGAGGTCCACCGCGCCCTTGGACCGGGCGGACGCGCGCAACGCGCCGTCGTCGTCCTCCTTGAGCACCAGCGCGACCTCGGCCTCGCCGCTCTTGCGGACCACGTCGATCACGCCCTCGATCTCGTCCAGTCGGATCCCGTGCGCGGCGCGTTCGGCGCGGGTGATCACGGTGGACACCAGCCCCAGACCGCCCGCGGCGGCGGCGTCCAACTCGGCGCCCGCCAAGGCGGCGGCGAGCACCTTGAGATAGCCGAATCGGCAGGTGTCCCAGATCGCCCGCTGGATCAGGTCGTGCCGTATCCCCGTGGCCATCAGCCGAGCCGCGAAGGTGTGCGTCTCGGGCGTGGTTCCCACGTACTTGAACGAGCCGGTGTCGGTGACCAGCCCGGTGTACAGCGCGGTCGCGATGTCGGCGGTCAGCGTCGCGCCGAGCCGGGTGATCAGTTCGTCGGCGAGCACCGCGGTCGCGGGCGCGTCGACGTCGATCAGGTGATGCGTCCCGAAGCGCGTGTTGGACGCGTGGTGGTCGACCACCAGCAGCGTGCCGGCCGCCTTGGCCTTGGCCTCCAACAGGCCCAATCGAGCCGAGCCGGCCGCGTCGAAGACGGCGACCAGCTCGGGCTCCTCGGGCACCTCGGTGTGCGCCACGAGCAGGTCCTGGCCGGGCAGGAACTCCAGCGAGGACGGCACCACGAGGGGGTCGTCGCCGTAGGAGACCCGGACCGTGCGGCCCAGCTCGCGCAGCGCCAGTCCGACGGCGAGCGCCGAACCCAGCGCGTCGCCGTCGGGGCTGACGTGTGCCAGCAGCGTGATGTCCTCGGCCGTCAGGAGTAGGCGTACCGCCTCGTCCCAATCGGCTGCGCCCGGCGCGGTCGGCGGCATTGTCCGCACGCCCGAGTCGCCGGTCCGCGGCTTCGCTTCCGCGGCCGGGCCGGGCTCCCGGTCCGCCGCCACGCCTGGTGTCAAGGTCGGTCGCCCTCCTGTGTATCCGCCTTGGTCTCCGCCTCCGACTCGTCGTCGGAGTCCTCGGAGTCGTCCACGGCCGGAGTCCGATAGGGGTCCGCGTCACCGGCATAGCCGGCGCCCGCGGCGGTTGAGCGTACCGCCGCATCGGCCTGCTGTGCCCGGGCGAGGAGATCGTCGATGAGTTTGGCGTTGTCCGGAAGGGCGTCGGCGATGAACGTCAGCGACGGCGTGTGTCGCACGCCGGTCTGGCGGCCCACCTCACTGCGGAGTACGCCCTTGGCGCTCTCCAGCGCGGCGGCGGTCGCCGCGCGCTCGGTCTCGTCGCCGTAGACCGTGTAGAACACGGTCGCCTCACGGAGGTCACCGGTCACTCGTGCGGCGGTGATCGTCACGAACCCCAGGCGCGGGTCCTTGATCCGGCGCTCCAAGGTCTCCGCGACCACGACCTGGATACGGTCCGCGAGTTTGCGCGCCCGTGCGGTGTCGGCCACTGATCCTCCTGCGATTGCTCGGCATTTCGGCGGAACCCCCCGCGCCCGGGGTCACCGGACGCGAGGGCCGCTCTCGTTGCTTGTTCTTCTTCGGTGTTCGTGCGCTGCCCGTTCGACCCGGGTCGAACGATCGTCAGTCGTCGTCCCCGTACACCCTGCGGCGTGCGGAGAGCAGCTCCAACTCGGGCCGGCCGGCGACCAGCCGTTCACAGCCGTCCAACACCTCGGCACATCGTTCGACACTCGCGGAGACCACCGCGATGCCGATCACGCTGCGCCGATGCAAATCCTGATGCTCCACCTCGGCGGCGGCAACGGCATTCTTGCGCTGAAGGTCCGCCAGGATGGGGCGGATCAGAGATCGTTTTTCCTTCAACGAGTGCACATCGCCGAACAGCACATCGAGGCTGATGGTTCCCACAAACATAGGCGACGGGCCTGGCCGGCCCGGGAGGCCTCGGGTCGGGACCGCTGGGGCCACCGACGAAAAGAACCGGGCTCGCACGTCGCGGCCCGGACACCACTGGTCACGCTTGCTCTGCTCGTACTGCGAGACGCCGGATCCGCCCGGTGTGCACCGGGCGGATCCGTCGTATCGGTTCAGCGGTTCGATCGGTTCGAGCTACCGGGTCAGCCTCGCGGCTTCTCCCGCATCTCGAACGTCTCGATGATGTCCTCGACCTTGATGTCGTTGAACGAACCGAGGTTGATACCGCACTCGAAGCCCTCGCGGACCTCGGTGACATCGTCCTTCTCGCGACGCAGGCCCTCGACGTTGAGGTTGTCGGCGACGACCGACCCCTGCCGGATGATCCGCGCCTTGGTGTTGCGCTTGATCGTCCCGCCGGTGACCATGCAGCCCGCGATGTTGCCGAGCTTGGAGGAGCGGAACACCGCGCGGATCTGCGCCGTGCCGAGCTGCACCTCTTCGTACTCGGGCTTGAGCATGCCCTTGAGCGCGGCTTCGATCTCCTCGATGGCCTGGTAGATCACCGAGTAGAAGCGAATGTCGACGCCCTCGCGGTCCGCCATCGTCCGCGCCCGGCCCTCCGGCCGGACGTTGAAGCCGATGATGATCGCGTCCGAGGCCATCGCCAGGTTGACGTTGGACTCGGTGATCGCACCGACACCCCGGTCGATGATCCGCAGCTCGACCTCTTCGCCGACCTCCAGGTTGAGCAGCGCGTCCTCCAACGCCTCCACCGAACCGGAGCCGTCACCCTTGAGGATGAGGTTGAGCTGCTGCATCTCGCCGGCCTTGAGGGCCAGGTCGAGGTCCTCGAGCGAGATCCGCTTCGAACGACGGGCCAGCAGCGCGTTGCGCTCCCGAGCCGCCCGCTTCTCGGCGATCTGGCGCGCGGTGCGCTCCTCCTCGACCACGAGGAAGTTGTCACCGGCACCCGGCACCGAGGTCAGACCCAGCACCATGACCGGACGGGACGGCGCGGCCTCGGTGAGGTTGTTGCCGTTCTCGTCGATCATCGCGCGGACTCGGCCGTACGCCTCGCCGACCACGATCGCGTCGCCGATGCGCAGGGTGCCGCGCTGGACCAGGACGGTCGCGACGGGGCCGCGGCCCTTGTCGAGGTGACCCTCGATCGCGATGCCCTGGGCTTCCTGGTGCGGGTTGGCGGTGAGCTCCAGAGCCGCGTCCGCGGTCAGTACGACCGCCTCGAGCAGCTCGTCGATGCCCAGGCCCTGCTTCGCCGAGATGTCGACGAACATCGTGTCGCCGCCGTACTCCTCGGCCACGAGCCCGTACTCGGTGAGCTGGCCACGAACCTTGGTCGGGTCCGCGCCTTCCTTGTCGATCTTGTTGACCGCCACGACGATCGGCACGCCGGCCGCCTGCGCGTGGTTGAGCGCCTCGATCGTCTGCGGCTTCACGCCGTCGTCCGCCGCGACCACGAGGATCGCGATGTCCGTCGACTTGGCGCCGCGGGCACGCATGGCGGTGAACGCCTCGTGACCCGGGGTGTCGATCAGGGTGATCTTGCGGTCGATGTCGTTGACCGTGGTCGCGACCTGGTAGGCACCGATGTGCTGGGTGATGCCACCGGCCTCGCCCGCGATCACGTTCGTCTTGCGGATCGCGTCGAGCAGGCGGGTCTTGCCGTGGTCGACGTGACCCATGACGGTGACCACCGGCGGACGCGCCTCGAGGTCGTCCTCGTCGCCCTCGTCCTCGCCCCATTCGAGGTCGAAGGACTCGAGCAGCTCGCGGTCCTCCTCCTCCGGGGAGACGATCTGGATCACGAAGTCGAGCTCGCCGGCCAGGATCTGCAGCTCCGCGTCACTGACCGACTGGGTCGAGGTGAGCAGCGAGCCGAGGTTGAACATGATCTGGACGAGAGCCGCGGGGTTCGCGTTGATCTTCTCCGCGAAGTCGGTGAGCGAGGCACCGCGCGACAGCCGGACGACACGCCCGTTGCCGCGAGGGGCCATCACGCCACCGGCGGACGGAGCCTGCATGTTGTCGAACTCTTGACGACGCTGACGCTTCGACTTGCGCGCGCGGCCCGGACGCCCACCGGGACGACCGAACGCGCCCTGCGTGCCGCCGCGACCGCCGGGGCCACCACGACCGCCGCCGCCGGGACGACCGGCGAAACCGCCGCCGCCACCGGGACGACCCGGAGCGCCGCCGCCACCACCGGGACGGGGACCGCCGAAGCCGCCACCGCCGCCGCCGGGACGACCGCCACCGCCGCCGGCACCCGCCGGACGACCGCCACCGCCGCCACCGGGACCGCCGGGACGACCGGGCGCACCGCCGGGACGACCGGGACCGCCGGGGCCACGAGCGGGCGCCGGACGGTTGGGCATCATGCCCGGGTTGGGACGCGGGCCACCGGGGCCTGCGCTACCACCGGGACGGGGACCCGCGGGGCCACCCGAACCACCCGGACGCGGGCCACCGGCCGCAGGACCCTGCGGACGCGGCGGCATGCCACCGGGAGTGGGTCGACCGGCGCCACCGGCGGCCTGCGGCCGCGGCATGCCGGTGCTGCCCGAGGTGAAGGGGTTGTTGCCCGGACGCGGGCCGGCGGGACGCGTGCCACCCGGACGGGGGGCACCTCCCTGACCGGGACCACCCGGACGCGCGCCACCGGCGGACGGAGCGCCACCGGTACGCGGACCGGAGGGACGCTCGCCACGCTCGGGACGATCGCCGCGCTCGGGACGGCCACCGGGGCCGCCCTGACCGCCACCGGCCGGACGCGGACCCGGACGGCTACCCGCCGGACCCGAGGAGGCCGCCGCCGGACGGTCCGAACGCGGACCGCGCTCGGCCTGGCCGCGGTCGCCCTGACCACGCTCGGCCGGACCGCGGTCGCCGGGACGCGCCGCCGGGCGCGGGCCCGGAGCCGGCGCACCGGCCGGACGCTGACCCGACTGCGCCGCGGGACGCTCCGCCTGACGCGGGGCGGCCGGAGCCGCCTCCGCGGCCGGCGTGGCCGGCACCACGGGCGGAGCGGTGCTGCCCTGGGGGGCCGGGCGCGGCGCCGGGCGCGGGCCCGGGGTCGGCGCACCCGCCGGGCGCGGGCCCGGCGCGGGGGCAGGACGCGCCGAGGCGCCCTGCGGGGAACTGGGGGTGGCCGCCTGCGGCGCGCCCGAGGGCGCGGGACGCTGGGGCCGGCGGGCGGGCCCGCCTTCCGTCTTGAGTGCTTCCGTCAGTTTGCGAACAACCGGCGCCTCGATCGTCGAGGACGCCGAACGAACGAACTCACCGAGTTCTTGGAGCTTGGCCATGACGACCTTGCTCTCGACTCCGAACTCCTTGGCGAGTTCGTATACCCGGACCTTTGCCACGTCGCTCCTTCTGGTCCGGGGTTGGTCGTCCGCCGGACCGTCACTACCGCATGTCTGTACTCATCGCGTACTCATCGAGTGCTCATCGCAATCTCGACCTACTTCCGACTCGCGAGGTACTGCTTCGCTGGACCTGTCCGACCGACCTCTGACAACCCATCACCGCTCAAATAAGCACGCAGTGGTGCCGAGTCCAGCGGCCCCGGCACGCGCAAAGCCCGAACGAACGCCTTTCGACGCTCAGCCTGGGCCAGGCACTCCGGATCGGGGTGCAGATGCGCGCCCCGTCCGAGCATTCGGCCGCGGGGGTCGGGGACACAACTGCCCTCCACCGCCACGACCCGCAATAGGTCGGCCTTGGCCGCACGCTGCCGACAACCTACGCACGTTCGGCACGGAGAGGCAGTGATTTCCTGCTTCTCCACCGTTGTACGAGGGCATGCTCGGGCTCGCCTGCGACCAGACATGTTCAAGTCTACCGCTCCTCACCGCGGCCTGGTTCGGTCGACCGTCCCCGGTCGTCCGATTCCCCGGTCTCGGTGTCCGGCCGGATGTCGATGCGCCATCCGGTCAATCGCGCGGCAAGGCGGGCATTCTGCCCTTCCTTGCCGATCGCCAGCGAGAGCTGGTAGTCGGGCACCGTCACCCGGGCGGAACGCGCGGCGAGGTCCACGACCTCGACCTTGCTCACCCGGGCCGGTGACAGCGCGTTGGCCACCATCCGCGCGGGGTCGTCCGACCAGTCGACGATGTCGATCTTCTCGCCGTTCAACTCGGCCATGACGGCACGCACGCGTGCCCCCATCGGCCCGATGCACGCGCCCTTGGGGTTGAGCCCGGCCCGCGTGGAGTAGACGGCGATCTTGGAGCGGTGGCCGGCCTCGCGGGCGATCGCGGCGATCTCGACGCTGCCGTCGGCGATCTCCGGAACCTCCAGCGCGAACAGCTTCCGCACCAGGTTGGGGTGGGTGCGCGAGAGCGTGATGGACGGCCCCTTGGGCCCACGCCGCACCTGTACGACATAGCAACGCAGGCGCATGCCGTGCGCGTACCGCTCGCCCGGTACCTGCTCCTGGGGCGGCAGGATCGCCTCGATGCGACCCAGGTCCACCAGGACGTTGCGGTTGTCCTTGCCCTGCTGGACCACGCCGGCGACGATCTCGCCCTCACGGCCGGCGAACTCGCCGAACGTGATCTCCTCCTCGGCGTCGCGCAGCCGCTGCAGGATCACCTGCTTGGCGGTGGTCGCCGCGATCCGGCCGAAGTCGTCCGGGGTGTCGTCGAACTCGCGAACGCGCTGTCCGGCCTCGTCGGTCTCGGTCGCCCACACGGTGACGTGCCCGGTGGCACGGTCCAGTTCCACGCGCGCCTTGGGCAGGCTGCCCTCGGTGCGGTGGTATGCGATCAACAGGGCCGATTCGATGGCCTCGACCAGGAGGTCGAACTTGATCTCTTTTTCGCGCTCAAGCCCGCGCAGGGCGCTCATGTCGATGTCCACGTCCTACGCCTCCTCGTCCATGGTGTCGTCGTTGTCGTTGTCGTCGTCGTGGTCGATGTCGTCCTCGACCCCGGTGTCCTCGTCGTCCTCGGCGTCGGCCGCCGGGTCCGCGCTCTTGCGGTTGAACTCGACCTGCACGACCGCCTTGGCCACCTCGTCGTAGGTCAGCCGGCGCGGCTTGCCCTCGACGTCCAACTCCACGCCGTCCGCGTCGCTCGCGCCGATCCGGCCGGTGAGGGTGCCGCCGTCGTGCAGGTGGACCTGGACCAGCCGATCCGCCGCGCGGCGCCAGTGGCGCTCCAGCGTCAGCGGGCGGTCCACGCCCGGGGTGGTGACTTCCAGTTGATAGGGCAGGCTGCCGAGCACGTCGCTCGGGTCGAGCACGTCCGAGACGGCCCGGCTGACCTCGGCGACCTTGTCCAGGTCGACGCCGCCGTCGGCGGCGACCATCACACGCAGCACCCGACGCTTGCCGGCGGGGGTGAGGGAGAGATCCTCCAGATCCACGCCCACCGTCGATACCACCGGCTCCAGCAACTCCCGCAGCCGGTCCAACGTGGTGGTGCTCATCCGGGTGACTCCTCGGCTGCGTGTGCTGTTGTCTCAGGTGCGTCGACCGCCCGGGGCGGGTCGGGGAAGGACAACAGTATCCGGTCCGGAGGCCATCTCGCGCACGTCCGCCCGGCGTACGCCGGATGTCCGCCGAGGTCCGCACGCCCGCATATGCGGTAGCGTCCGACACGGCCGGGGCCGGCGACGGACACCGGACATCGCACATCACGGACGAGGTTCAGGAGCGGGACGCATGCGCGACGCGGGGCCGACGCGACGGGCCGTCCTGGGCACCGTGGCCGCGGCGACGATCGCCGCGGCCGTCGTCGGTTGCGACGACGACGGCGGGGGCGCGGACCAGGGTCGACGCCGGGTCGACGACGCGGCGCGCGAACGGGCGTACGCGACGACCGGGGCACTGCTCGCGCACTACGACGCGGTCGCCGCGCGAGACGCCGCCCTGGCCGAGCGGATCCGGCCGCTGTCGCTCGAACTGCGCGAACACCTGCGCGTGTTCGCCGGGGGCGCGTCGCACTCCGCGCCGCCTCCCGCCGCCGCGCCACAGGACGCCGCCGCCACGGGCAGCGCGGTCGCCGACCGGGCGCAGCAGGCGTCCGACGAGCGGCTGACCGGACTTGACGCTCTCTCCCCCGAACTCGCCCGCCGACTGGCCGCCACCGCCGCGTGCCTGGCGGGTCACGCCCAACTGCTTCGGAGCGCATCGTGAGCACGCCGCGACCGGCCCCGTCCGGGTCCGCCAACCCCGAGATCCGGGCGCTGAGCGAGGCGTTGCAGGCGGAGCACGCGGCGGTCTACGGCTACGGCGTGGCCGGTGGCCGGCTGACCGGTGCCGCGCGCACCCAGGCGCGCACCGCGTTGGACACGCACCGGGCCCGTCGGGACACGATCGCGCGGCTGATCACCGATCGGGGCGCGGCGGCGCCGGCCGCGGCGCCCGCGTACACGATCCCGTTCCCGGTGGGCACGCCCGCGGACGCGACCCGGCTCGCGGTGCACCTGGAGGACGGGGTCGCGGTGCGTCTGGGCGAGTTGGTGGCCCTCGCGGGCGCCCCGCTGCGGAACGAGGCGGCGGGCTGGTTGCGCGAGACCGCCGTATGGGCGGTGCGCTGGCGCGGCACGAGTACCCCCTTCCCGGGGCTGCCCGCGTCGACCGAGCCCGGTACGCCGACGGCCGGGGGCCGCACGTGAGCGATCGGGTCGAGGTGCCGGAACGATTGACCCGGACCGCGCTGCGCTGGTGCGGCGAGGAGGTCGCCCGCCCGTGGCTCGCCGGGCTGCCGGACGCGGTCGCCGAGTACGCGCGGCGCTGGGGGCTGACCGTCGAGCGGCCGATCATCCCGGGCGGCGCGCTCAGCCTGACCTTCCTGGTCCGGCTCGCGGACGGGACGCCCGCCACCCTCAAGCTCGGCCTGATCGACCGCTACACCGCGCACGAGGCGGCCGCGCTCGCGTTGTGGGACGGCGTCGGGGCGGTCCGGCTGTTGGACGGTGACCCGCAGCGCGGCGCGCTGTTGCTGGAGCGGCTCCAGCCGGATGTGTCGCTGCGCTCGCTGGCCGAGGACCGGGCGATGCTGGAGGCGGCCGAGGTGGTCCGCAGGTTGTGGGTGACCCCGCCCGCGGACTGCACGATCGAGCCGGTCGCGGATCGGGCCGGGCACTGGGCGGAATCGATCCCTCGCCGGTACGCGGACCTGGCCGGCCCGTGCCCCCGGGCGCTGGTGGACGAGGCGGTGGCGCTGTGCCGCGAGTTGGCCGGCTCGCAGCCCGAGGTCGTGGTCCTGCACACCGACTGCCACCACGGCAACGTGCTGGCGGGTACCCGGGCGAAGTGGCTGGCGATCGACCCGCGCCCGATGCTCGGCGAACGCGCCTTCGACCTGGGCCCGCTGGTGCGGGACCGGATGGCCACGGTGGTCGCCGAGCCGCGCCCTCAGGCGCTGGTGCGGCGGCGGGTGACCTGGCTGGCGAACGCGTTGGATCTGGACGCCGAGCGAGTGCGCGGGTGGGCCCTGGTGCAGGCGTTGGCACTGGGCCTGTGGTGCGTGTCCGTCGACGATCCGGCGGGCGAGGACCTGCTCTCCGTCGCCGAGTGGCTCTCCTGATCCGGTGCTCGCGAGGCCCCGCCCGGATCCGGCGTCGGGCGGGGGTCGGGCCGGTCAGGTGAACGGCAGGATCGCGCCCATCACCGCGTAGGGACGTTCGTTGCCCGGGAACAACACCGGGCGGGCCAGGTCCCGGAACCCCAGGCCCCGGTACAACCGGCGGGCCGGGGTCTGCTCGTCGATCGCGGACAGCAGGATGTGCGACCGGTCCTGTCCCCGGCACAGCAGGGTGATCAGGGTGCGTCCGATGCCATGGCCCTGCCAGCGCGGCAACACGTGCAGCTCGCCGACCACGAACGACTCGTCCAGCCAGGCCCGATGTCCGGCCCGGGCCAGGTGCGGCTCGATCACCAGGCTCCACCACTGGTCGGTGAGGTTGGGGTAGCCGTAGCCGAATCCGACCAGCCGACCCGCGTCGTCGAACGCGCCCAGGGAGCGCACCCCGGCGAAGGTCGCGTGCCGGCGCATTATCCGCTGCCGCACCGCGATCTCGTCGTCGGCCAGACCGAACGCGCCGGCCTGGACGTCGACCGCCTCGTCCGCGTACTCGGCGAGATCGACGACCCGGCACGTCCACTCCATCAGCACACGCACTCCCTCGGGGCCGGGTCCCGCCGCCGCCCACGCACCACCGGCTCGGGCCGCGGACAAACGCGCCTGATCGGAGCGTGCCGTGTCGACCCTGGCCACATCCGCTGCGGCCCCATCAGAACAGCACGCTCATGAAGGTGCCGGTCTCGGCGAAGCCGACCCGCCGGTAGGCCGCGCGCGCGGGGCCGTTGTAGCTGTTCACGTACAGGCTGGCGATCGGGGCGACCTCGCTGAGCGCGTGGCGCAGCACGGCGGCCATGCCGATCTCGGACAGGCCCTCGCCGCGCCGCTCCGGCGCCACCCACACGCCCTGGATCTGGCACGCGTGCCGAGTGACCGCGCCGATCTCCGCCTTGAACACCACCCGGCCCTCCTCGATCCGGGCGAACGCGCGACCACCGGCGATCAGTTCGGCCACGCGCGCGCGGTACAGCGTGCCGCCGTCGCCGATCAGCGGCGAGACGCCGACCTCCTCGGTGAACATCGCCACGCACGCGGGCATCATCAGATCCAGTTCGTCCGGACGCACCCGGCGCACCAGCGGATCCGCCGCCACCTCGCGCGAGGGCTGGTCGGCGACCATCAGCGGCTGGATCGGGCGGACGTCACGGGCCGGGCCCCACACGGGTTCGAGCAGCCGCCACAGATCGGCCGCCGCCTCGGCCGGGCCGACGATCGACGAGCAGCGCCGGCCCTGGCGGCGGGCCCGCTCGGCGAAGGAGCGTATGGCGTCCGGGCCGGCCTCGACCGGGACCAGGTTCGCGCCCGCGTAGCACAGCGAGGTGAGCCGACCGCTCTGGTAGTACCCCCACAGTTCGCCGCCCAGCCGCCACGGATCGACGCCCGCGAGTCGGACCCGGGACGCGACGAAGACGTTCGTGACGGGGTCACGGTCGAGCAGCGCCTGGACGGCGGACAGGTCGGTCCCGTCCAGGACTTTGGTGGAAACCGAGCTCAGCACGTGCCTCACCATGCCATCGGGCGGACCTTGGGGAAATGCCAGTCTTGCGGCACCACCCTATGCAGGTCCGGGCCGCGCGCGCCGCCCGGGAGGCGACGGGTTCTGCGACCGGGGCCGGCGGCCCCCCGCGGGCGGGTCAGCGACGGAGCCGGGGAACCGCCGATCGGCGCGGGAGGGGCTCGCTCGACGCGGCGCCGGCGCACTCGGTGTCCGTCGCCGGCAGGGTGCCGTCGACCAGGTAGGCGGTGCCTCGCTCGTCGACGCATCCGCCGTCGACGAGGTAGTGCCCGTGGTTGCCGTTGTCGCGCACGGTCAGCAGTCGCGAGGAGGGCAGCGCGGCGTGCATGCGCAGGGCCCCGTCGTAGGGCGTCGCCGGGTCGCCGACGGACTGGATCAGCAGTACGCCGGGCAGCCCGGCACCGTCGATCCGGGTCGGCGGCGCGGTGTTGCTCTGCAGGTACAGGCACGCGCCGGGGGAGGCGATGGCCGCGCCCAGCGCGCCGTGCCGGGCCCGGAGCAGGGCCATGTCGCGCTCGAACACCGACTCGTCGGCCGGGGCGGGCGCGTCCGCACAGGTGACGGTCTGCATCACCGACTCGAAGTTGACCTCGTCCTCGGTCGCCGGCTTGCGCCCGGCGATCAACGCGGCCGGATCTCCCGACGCGTAGTCCGCGAGCGCGTTGGACATGCTCGCCCAGTCCCGGTCGGTGTACAGCTTGCCGAGCGTGTACTGGTCGAGTTCGACGCCGCCGAACATGCCGGCCGCCGGGCGCGCGGCGAGTTCGGTGCGCAGTCGCTCCCAGGTCGCCAGCACGGCCGGCGGGGTCGAACCCAGGTGGAAGCGGTCGGCCCGTTCGGCGGTCCACGCGGCCCACTCGCGCCGGCGCGCGTCGAATCCGGCGGCCTGGAGGAAACCGGTCTCGTACCAGACCCGGGTCGGGTCGACCAGGCTGTCCAGGAGCATCCGGTGCACCCGGTTCGGGAAGAGCTGCCCGTAGACCGCGCCCAGGTAGCTGCCGTACGAATAGCCCAGGATCGAGAGCCGGGCCGCGCCGAACGCGGCCCGGACCAGGTCGAGGTCGCGCGCGATGTCCCGGGTGCTCAGGTGTGGCAGGAGGTCCGCGGCGGACGCGCGGCAGCCGTCGGCGAACGCCCGGGCGGCGGCCAGGTGCGCCGCCCGGCCGGCGGGCATCGCCGGGTCGGGCTTGGGCCCGCGGCCGAACGTCGCCGGGTCGGTGCACCTCACCCGGGTGCTCGTGCCGCGCCCGCGCAGATCGAAGCCGATCAGGTCGTAGGCCCGGCGTACCCGTTCGGGCAGGCCGCCGGCCAGTGCCGCCATCGAGCCGACGGCGGCGGCGCCCGGACCGCCGAAGTTGACCATCAGGATGCCCTGGTACTCGGCCGCGGTCCCGGTCGCCGCGACCTTGGAGACGCCGACCCGGATCCGCGGGCCCGCCGGGCGGGCGTGGTCCAGCGGCACGCCGATGTCGCCGCAGCGCTCCCCCGGCGCGGTGCCCGACGGGCAGTCGCCCCACACGATCGGCTCGGTCTGTGCCCGGGCGGGCGCGGCGGCGGTCAGCACGGCGGCGGTCAGCGCGCCGGCCAGCAGGACGCGGACGGCGCGGGTCACGATTCCTCGCAGGTGGTGTCGCGGCCCGCGGGGAGCGTGCCGTCGGTCAGATAGGCCGCGGCGGCCCGCAGGACACAGTCGTTGGGCTGGAACGCGAGGATTCCGTGGTCGCCCTCGCCGAGCACGGTGATCAGATGCGAGGACGGCAGCGCGTGGTGCAGCGCGCCCGCCCCGGCGGGTGGGGTGGCCGGATCCCGGGTGCCCTGGATCAGCAGCACCGGCGGCAGGCCACGGCCGTCGATCGTGGGCGGCGTGCGCGGGGGCACCGGCCAGAACGCGCAGGGCGCGTTCAGCCACGTGTTGGACCAGGTCACCAGCGGCGCGACCCGATCCACGGCGCGGGCGTCGCGGTCCCAGACCGACCAGTCGCGCGGCCACGGGCCGTCGTGGCATTCGACGGCGGTGTAGATCGCGGTGCCGTTGGCGTCCTGCGCGGTGGGCGGGCTGTACAGCGCGGCCAGCGGCGCCGGGTCGCCCGCGTCGTGGGCGCGCAACGCCCGGGCGAACCCGGGCCAGGTCTGCGAGCCGTACAGGATCCGGGTGGCGATGTCGCGCAGCTCCGCGGGGCCGACGGTGCCGCCGGCGGGCTCGGCCCGGACGCGGGCGAGCACGCGGGCGAACACGTCGTCCAGGTCGGCGCCCTCGGCCGCGACGAAGTCCCGCCAGCGGCCCTGGAAGGCGACGTCCTGCCGCAGGTTGGCGCCGTACCAGATCTGGTCCGGGCGCGGGTCGACGACGCTGTCCAGGATCATCCGGTCGACCCGCTCGGGGAACGACTGCCCGTAGACCGCGCCGAGATAGGTGCCGTACGACCAGCCGATGAAGGAGATCCGGGGTTCGCCCAGCGCGGCGCGGACCAGGTCGAGGTCGCGCGCGTTCTCCGATGTGCCCAGGTGCGGCAGCAGGTCGCCGGCCCGCTCGGCGCAACCTCGCGCGTAGTCGCGGGCCCGCTGGACCAGGCGCTGTTCGTCCTGCGCCGTGACGGGCACCGGATCCGGCTTCGGCGCCCGGTCGAAGCTCGGGTCGACGCACGAGATGGGGTCGCTGTGGTGGTTGCCGCGCGGGTCGACACCGACGATGTCGTAGCTCTGCCGCACCCGTTCCGGCAACGCGTGTCCCACCAGATCGGCCAGCCACATGCCGCCGCCGCCCGGGCCCCCGGGGTTGACCACGATCGTGCCGAGCCGGGGCTTGCCGCCCAGGGCCCGCGCCATCGAGACGCCCAGCGTGGTGGTGGGCCCGTCGGGGCGGGCGTGGTCGACCGGGACGGCCAGCGTCCCGCAGCGCAGTCCGGGTGCAGCCACATCGGCCGGGCATTCGCCCCAGGCGATGCCGGGCGACACCCGGGCCGGTGCTCGCCCGCCCGGGTCGGGACCGCCGACGGGGCCCGCCGCGGTGCCCACGATCATGCCGGCGACGGCCAGTGCGGCCACGATGACGCGTCCCACGCGCGACGCCCCTCCCCCGGGGGCGATGCCCCGATCATGTATCTCGATGATCGGGGTCGGTTACCGGGGGTAGGGGCGCATCAACGATATGTCACTCGGGTGGGCGAGTGGATTGATCCGGTCGGGCTGCGATCGTCGCCCCGCCCGCGTCGGGCCGAAGCCGGTGCCGGAGGCGCCGTCGGGCCGGTATCGGGCCGGAAGCGAGGCCGCCCCGGGATCGGCCGCGCGCCGGCCCCGGGGTGGGACCGGCTCAGGCGATGTCGACGATCGGGTCGCCGCTGATCACGCCGTCCGCCTGCATCTGCTCGGCGAGCTTGAGCGCCTCCTCGATCAGGGTCTCGACGATCTTCGACTCGGGCACGGTCTTGATCACCTCGCCCTTGACGAAGATCTGGCCCTTGCCGTTGCCGGACGCCACTCCCAGGTCCGCCTCGCGGGCCTCGCCGGGCCCGTTGACGACGCAGCCCATGACGGCCACCCGCAGCGGCACCTTGAGCCCGTCCAGGCCCGCGGTGACCTGCTCGGCGAGCTTGTACACGTCGACCTGGGCGCGGCCGCAGGACGGGCAGGAGACGATCTCCAGGCCGCGCTGCCGCAGGCCGAGCGACTCCAGGATCTGGTTGCCGACCTTGATCTCCTCGACCGGCGGAGCGGAGAGGGAGACCCGGATGGTGTCGCCGATGCCCTGCGCGAGCAGGGCGCCGAACGCCACCGAGGACTTGATCGTGCCCTGGAACGCGGGACCGGCCTCGGTGACGCCCAGGTGCAGCGGATAGTCGCAACGCTCGGCGAGCAGCCGGTAGGCCTCGATCATCACGACCGGGTCGTTGTGCTTGACCGAGATCTTGATGTCCCGGAAGTCGTGCTCCTCGAACAGCGAGCACTCCCACAGCGCGGACTCCACCAGCGCCTCGGGGGTGGCCTTGCCGTGCTTGGCCAGCAGCCGCTTGTCCAGCGACCCGGCGTTGACGCCGATCCGGATCGGGGTGCCGGCGGCGGAGGCGGCCTTGGCGATCTCGGCGATCTTGTCGTCGAACTGCTTGATGTTGCCCGGGTTCACCCGTACCGCGGCGCAGCCCGCGTCGATCGCGGCGAAGACGTACTTCGGCTGGAAGTGGATGTCCGCGATCACCGGGATCTGCGACTTGCGGGCGATCGCGGGCAACGCGTCGGCGTCGTCCTGCGAGGGCACGGCGACCCGGACGATCTGGCAGCCGGACGCGGTCAGCTCGGCGATCTGCTGAAGCGTGGCGTTGACGTCGGAGGTCAGGGTGGTGGTCATGGACTGCACCGACACCGGGGCGTCTCCGCCGACGGCCACGTTGCCGACCATGATCTGCCGTGACTTGCGGCGCGGCGTGAGGGGCCGGGCAGGTACGGACGGCATTCCGAGCTGGATCGCGGTCATCTTCGCTTTAGTCCCGTGGGTCGGCGCGGTAGGTCGGACTCAACGCTACGCCACCACACACCGGTGCGGCCGCGCCCGTGCCCCCATGCCGACCCACCTGTTGCCTGATCGACACAAGGGGGGCCGGCGGGGCGTCTTGTCGGGGTGCTCTCCCGAGCGCCGGGCCCTGTCCGGCGGACAGGGCCTAGGTCACCTTCACCGGGTTGATCAGGTCGGCGATCAACACCAGCACGGTGAAGGCGATGAAGATCGAGGCCACGACGTAGGCGACCGGCATCAGCCTGGCCACGTCGAACGGGCCCGGGTCCGGCCGCTTGCGCAGGCTCGCGATCCGGCGACGGATCGACTCCCACCAGGCGCCGACCACGTGACCGCCGTCGAGCGGGAGCAGCGGCAGCATGTTGAACAGGAACAGCGACACGTTGAAGCCCGCGATGATGAAGATCATCAGGCCGACCCGCTGGGACGCGGGCACGTCCAGCGCGGCCACCTCGCCGCCGACCCGGGCCGCGCCGACCACGCCGACCGGGGAGTCCTGGTCGCGTTCGTCGCCCTGGAAGGCCGCGCCCCACAGCGCGGGCACCTTCTGCGGGATGCGCAGCAGGCCGTGGAACGCGCTCTTGACCAGGTCGCCCGTGTACTCGACGGACTCGGCGGCGCTCTGGCGCTGGATCCCCCGCGCCGGACTGATGCCCAGGAAGCCGGTGGTGACGTATTGATCGGCGACCGGGCGTCCTTCGCCGTCGAGCTTGATCATCTTGTTCTGTTCGAGCACCGGCTTGAGGGTGACGAGTTCGCCCTTGCGGTCGACCACGAGGGTGACCTCGCCGGACGACTTGCGGATCAGGCCCTGGAGCTTGTCGTAGTCGCCGATCTTCTCACCGTTGAACGACACGATGCGGTCGCCCGGCAGCAGGCCGGCCGCCTTGCCGGGGGCCGCCTTGGCGCCCTCGGGGCACTTGTCGGTCTTCGCGTCGGCACTGACCACGCACTCCGAGACGGTGCTCACCGTCGAGGTGGTCTCGGGGATCCCGAAGCCCATCAGGTACACCGCGAGCAGCCCGATGGCCAGGATCAGGTTCATGAACGGCCCGGCCAGCATGATGATCGTGCGCTGCCACGGCTTGCGCTGGTAGAACATCCGGTCCTCGTCGCCGGGACCGACCTCCTCGTAGGACGCCTCGCGGGCCTCCTCGATCATGCTGCGCCACGGTGAGGTGCTGCGGGCCTGCACCTTGCCCGACGCGTCGGGCGGGAACATGCCGATCAGCCGGCAGTAGCCGCCCGCCGGGATCGCCTTGAGGCCGTACTCGGTCTCACCGATCTTCCTCGACCACAGCGTCTTGCCGAAGCCGACCATGTACTGCGGCACCCGCACACCGAACATCTTGCCGGTGACCAGGTGGCCCGCCTCGTGCCAGGCGATGGAGAACAGCAGGCCCACGACAAAGACGACGATGCCGAGGATCGTCATGAACAGGGTCAACGGGGTTCTCCTCCGTGGGCGATGATCTCGCGTGCCCGTCGGCGCGCCCAGTCCTCCGCGTCGAGGACGTCATCCAGTGTCAACCGGTTGCCGTCCCCACGTACATCATGCTCGCTCACGACACGGGCGACCGTGTCGGTGATGCCGTTGAACCCCAGTCGTCCCGCGATGAACGCGTCCACGCACTCCTCGTTGGCCGCGTTGAACACGGCCGGCGCGGTGCCGCCGGCGCGCCCCGCGGCGCACGCCAGCTCGACCGCCGGGAACGCCTCGTTGTCGAGCGGGAAGAACTCCCACGTGGCCGCCTTGGTCCAATCGCAGCCGGCCGCCACGTTCGGCACCCGGTCCGGCCAGGACAGGCCGAGCGCGATCGGCAGCCGCATATCCGGCGGCGACGCCTGGGCCAGGGTCGAGCCGTCCACGAACTCGACCATCGAGTGCACGATCGACTGCGGGTGCACGACGACGTCGATCCGGTCGAACGGGATGTCGTAGAGCAGGTGCGCCTCGATCACCTCCAAGCCCTTGTTGACCAGGGTCGCCGAGTTGATCGTGATCACCGGGCCCATGTCCCAGGTGGGGTGGGCGGCGGCCTCCTCGGGCGTGACGTCGACCAGGTCGGCGCGGCTGCGACCGCGGAACGGGCCGCCGCTGGCGGTCACCACGAGCCGCTTGACCTGGTCGGCCCGACCGCCGCGGAGCGCTTGGATCAGCGCCGAGTGTTCGGAGTCGACCGGGACGATCTGGCCGGGCTTGGCGATCGCCTTCACCAGCGGGCCGCCGACGATCAGCGACTCCTTGTTGGCCAGCGCGAGGGTGCGGCCTGCGGTCAGCGCGGCGAGCGTGGGGGCCAGGCCGATCGAACCGGTGATCCCGTTGAGGACGACGTCGCACGGATGCGCGGCCAGTTCGGTCGCGGCGGTGGGGCCGGCCAGGATGCGCGGCAGCTTGTACTCGCCCTTGGCGTAGCCGCGCCGCTGGGCCTCGGCGTAGAAGGCCAGTTGCAGGTCCTGGGCGGCGGACGCCTTGGCCACCGCGACCACCTCGACCGCCAGTTCGAGCGCCTGTCGTGCCAGTTCCTCGACCCGGCCGCCGCCGGCGGACAGGCCCACGATCCGGAACAGGTCGGGGTGGGCGCGCACCACGTCGATGGTCTGGGTCCCGATCGACCCGGTGGAGCCGAGCAGGACGATGTCCCGCCGGGTGGTCGACTGGTCGCGGGCGGCGAAGGGCACGTACGGATCGGCCAGGGAGTCCATCCGACCATTGTGGCCCGCGCCGGTGCGGCGCCGAGCGCAGGTCGGCGGTTTGTTGGCGGTGGGCGACGGGGACCGCGCGTGTCGAAGGGCGCGGCCGGCGGGGTGCGCCCGCCGGCCGCGAGCGGCTCAGCCGACCGGTCGGTGCACGTTGTCCACTTTGGCCGGACCGGGTGTCGCGTCGGCGATCCACGGGCCTTCGGTGGACGGGTCGAGCACGCCCTCCTCCAGCCACAGGTGCCGACCCGCCAGCACGCCCTCGACCGCCTTGACGTCCAGCTCGTCGGTATTCGTCCACAACCGGCCGAACAGCTCGTCCACCCGGATCTGCGCCTGCCGGCAGAACAGGTCGGCGAGTTCGTACGCGGCCCGGCCCTGCTCGAGGTCGCGCCGGCGCAGCATGTCGGCCCGCACGCACACCGCGCTCATCGCGAACAGTTCGGCGCCGATGTCGACGATGCGACCGAGGAAGCCCTGTTTGCGCTCCATCGCGCCCTGCCAGCGGGCCATGCCGTAGAAGGTGGAGCGGGCCAGCCGGCGCGAGGCGCGCTCGACGAAGCGCAGGTGCGCGGCCAGGCTCGGCGCCCCGGCCCGGGCGAACTCGCGGTAGGACGTGGGCACCTGCCCCTTGCCGGTGACCAGTTTGGGCAGCCACTTCGCGTAGAAGACGCCCGCGTCGGCGGCGGCCTTGCCCTTGGCCTTCAGATCCGCGTCGGGGTCGATGATGTCGCCGGCCACCGCCAGGTGGGCGTCCACCGCCTCGCGCGCGATCAGCAGGTGCATGATCTCGGTCGAGCCCTCGAAGATGCGGTTGATCCGCATGTCGCGCAACATCTGCTCCGCGGGTACGCCGCGTTCGCCCCGGGCCCGCAGCGAGGCGGCGGTCTCGTAGCCGCGGCCGCCCCTGATCTGCACGAGTTCGTCGCTGACCGTCCAACCCACCTCGGACGCGTACAACTTCGCCAGCGCCGCCTCGATCCGGATGTCGCGGCGGTCCTCGTCGGCCATCCTGGCGGTCAGTTCCAGCACCGCCTCCAGCGCGAAGGCGCTCGCCGCGATGTAGGCGATCTTGCCCGCGACCGCCTCGTGTCCGGCGATCGGCCGACCCCACTGCTCGCGCTCGCCCGCCCACTCGCGGGCCACCTTCAGCGACCACTTGGCCGCGCCGGCGCACATCGCGGGCAGCGAGAGCCGGCCGGTGTTGAGCGTGGTGAGCGCGATCTTCAGGCCCGCGCCCTCGGCCCCGATCCGGTTCGCCGCGGGCACCCGGACGTTGTGGAAGCGGGTCACGCCGTTCTCGATGCCGCGCAGGCCCATGAAGGAGTTGCGGTTCTCCACGGTGATGCCGGGGCTGTCCGCGTCCACGACGAAGGCGGTGATCCCGCCGCGCCGGCCCTCGGCCTTGGGCACCCGGGCCATCACCACGAGCAGCCCGGCGACCACGCCGTTGGTGGTCCACAACTTCACGCCGTCCAGGACGTACGCCTCGCCGTCCTCGGTGGGCACCGCGGAGGTGGCCAGCCGGGCCGGGTCCGAGCCGACGTCGGGTTCGGTGAGCAGGAACGCGCTGACCTCGCGCACACAGCGCGGCAGGAACTCGCGCTTCTGCTCGTCGGTGCCGAACATCTTGACCGGCTGCGGCACACCGATCGACTGGTGCGCGGACAGCAGCGCGCCGAGCGCGGCGTTGACCGAGCCGACCAGGACCAGGGCCTTGTTGTAGTAGAGCTGACTCAGACCCAGGCCGCCGTACTCGGTGTCGATCTTCATGCCCAGCGCGCCGATCTCGGCCAGGCCCTTGATCACCTCGTCCGGGATCCGCGCGTCGCGTTCGATCACGGTGGGATCCACCCGGGTGATGAGGAACTCGCGGAGCACCGCGAGGAAGTCCTCCCCCCGACGGATCTCCTCGGCGTCCGCCTCGGGATGCGGGTGGACGAGGTCGAGCCGAAAGCGTCCGAGGAACAGCTCCTTGGCGAAACTGGGCTTGTCCCAGTCCTGTTGCCGTGCTTCCTCGGCGACCTTACGGGCTTCGCGTTCGCTGACAGGGGGCATGGCGGACTCCTCGCGGACTCGCAGCGGACCGACGTTGTTACCGATCGGTGTTACCTGCCCGTGCACGTCCACTGAATGCCGCGTGACGCCCATTTGTCCAGAGGAGGCGCTCCGCGAGTGTGCGGCCTTGCTCCGGACGGGCGTGCCCTTGCTCCGGACGGGCGGGCGCGCGCCGCTGCCCGCCGGACATGCGCTGCCTGCCCGCGGACATGCGCTGCCTGCCCGCGGACATGCGAAAGGGCCCGGCGACACCACCCCAGGCGGCCGGGCCCTTCGTTCGGGGGTGCCTACAGGTCCAGGCCCGTGAGCACCATGACGCGCTCGTACGTGAAGTCGGTCATCGCGTACGTGACGCCCTCGCGGCCGACACCGGAGTTCTTGGCGCCGCCGTAGGGCATCTGGTCGGCGCGGTAGGAAGGGGCGTCGCCGATGATGACGCCGCCCACCTCCAGCTCGCGCTGGGCCCGGAAGGCGGTCTGGATGTCGTGCGTGAACACGCCCGCCTGAAGGCCGAACTCGGAGTCGTTGACCGCGGCGAACGCGGCGTCGGTGCCGTCCACCCGGGTCAGCGTGAGCACCGGGCCGAAGACCTCCTCGCAGGCGATGGTGACGCCGGCCGGGACTTCGCTGAGCACCGTCGGCGCGTAGGAGGCACCGTCGCGGGTACCGCCGGTGAGCACCTTGGCTCCCGCCTGCACGGCCTCGTCCACCCACGCCTGGACCCGCTCGGCGGCGGCGACGCTGACCAGCGGGCCGACGTCGACCGTGTCGTCCTCGGGGTCGCCGGTGACCTGCGCGGCCACCTTCGCCACGATCTTCTCCACCAGGCGGTCGTAGACGCTCACGTCCGCGATCACCCGCTGCACCGAGATGCAGGACTGGCCGCCCTGGTAGTTGGAGAAGGTCGCGATCCGCTGCGCGGCCCACTCCAGGTCGGCCTCGGAGGACCAGTCGGCGAGCACGACGGCGGCGGCGTTGCCACCCAGCTCCAGGGTGACGTGCTTGCGCGGCACCGAGTCCATGATGCTCCAGCCCACCGGGCCCGAGCCGGTGAACGAGATGACCGGCAGCCGCTCGTCCTCGACCAGCGCCGGCATCCGGTCGTTGGGCACCGGCAGCACGCTCCAGGCACCCGCCGGCAGGTCGGTCTCGGCCAGGATCTCGCCGAGCACCAGCGCGGACAGCGGGGTGGCCGGGGCCGGCTTGAGGATGATCGGCGCGCCCACCGCGATCGCCGGGGCGACCTTGTGCGCGACCAGGTTCAGCGGGAAGTTGAACGGCGCGATGCCCAGCACCACGCCCTTGGGGATCCGGCGGACCAGCGCGTAGCGGCCGGTGCCGCCCGCGTCGGTGTCCAGCCGCATGCCCTCGCCGTTGAACCGGCGGGCCTCCTCGGCGGCCCAGCGGAAGACCGACACCGCGCGGCCGACCTCGCCGCGCGCCCACTTGATCGGCTTGCCGTTCTCGGCGGTGATCAGCCGGGCGATCTCCTCGGTGCGCTCACCGAGCCGCTTGGCGACGTGGTCCAGGGCCGCGGCCCGGCGGAACGCGGGCAGCGCGGCGAACTCGTGCGCGACCGCGTGCGCGGCGGCGACGGCCTCCTCGATCTGCGCGTCGGTGGGCTCGGAGACCCGGCCGACGATCCGGCCGTCGTACGAGTTCGTGACGTCGAAGGCCGTCTCGCCGGCGGCCTGTCGGCCCGCCAGCCAGAACGCGTGGGTGGTGGTCACTGCTGCTCCTTCTCCGTCAACGGGCGCCGATGATCCCGGTGACTCAACGGTAGGCCGATCGCCCGCCCGCGCATTTGTCCATACCGGCCAATTGTGCTCCGCCGCCACTACGACTTGTCGTCGCGGACCTCGCTCGGATCACGCAGCGCGAACCACAGCTCGGCGCGGGTGTCCGGATCGTCCAGGGTACGGCCGAGGATCTCCTCGGCCCGGCGGATGCGATAGCGCAGCGTGTGCCGGTGCACCCCCAGGTCGCCGGCCGCGGCGTCCCACTGCCCGTGTCGGGCCAGCCACGCGCGCAGCGAGCCGATCAGGTCGCCCCGGCCGCCCACGTCGTGCGCGCGCAGCGGCGCGAGCAGTTGTTCGGCCCACGCGTGCACCGCGGCCCCGTCCAGCAGTGGCAGCAGCCCGCCCGCGTCCCGGCCGTGCACGGTCAGCGTCCGCTCCGAGCGCAGGCCCACCGCGTGCGCGCCGAGCGCCTGCCGGTAGCCGTCGGCCGCGGCTGCCGGCTCGACCGGACCGGACACACCCGCGATCAGACCGGGCAGGTCGCTCGGCTCGACCGGCTCGACCGCTTCCGGCAGTACCAGTACGGTCGCGCCGCCCAAGTCCCCGGTGAGCGCGGGTGTCCCGGCCCGGACCGCCCGCGCGCACAGACGCTCGGTGAACGCCGCCACGACCGGCTCGGGCCCGGTGGCCACCACGACCCGCCACGGCCCGGGCGGCAGGTCGGTCGCGATGTCGTGCGCCAACTCGGCCGGCGTCGCCCGCTCTCCGGTGAGCAACATCCGCAGCAGCGCGGTACGCATCCGGGCGCCCGCGTCGGCGCTGACCCGGGACTGTTCCAGGGCCAACGTGAGCAGCGAGGCCGCGGTGCCCAGTGTCTGCCGGTCGGCCGTGCGCGGCGGGCGGGCGGTGCCCACCGCCAGGAAGCCGCTGATCCGCCGCTCGGCGCCCAGCGACTGGACCACCACCCGCTCGTCGCCCTCGACACCCGGCAACGACGCGGAGGACGGCGCGGGCATCCCGCGCAGCTTCTCGATGTCGGCGCGCAGCGCGTCGGTGCGCGTGCGGGCCGCCGTCGGCGCGACCTGGCGCAGCGTGCCGTCCGCGTCGTACAGCGCGGCCCAGCCGTCCAGCCGGGCCGCGAGCCGGCGGATCAGCGTCGCGGCGCCCTCGCGCCCGGCGGCCGCCCGGGTCAGCTCCTGCTGGACCGCGAAGCCGGTGGTGACGGTCTCGTACTGCTCGGCGGCCAACGCCGACGAGACCACCTTGCTGATCGCGATGAACGGGGTGGGGCGCGGCACCTCGAACACCGGGAAGCCGTGCGCCTCGGCGGCCTCGACGATCACCGCGGGCACCCGGTCCAGGGACAGACCCACCCCGATGCCGAGTCCGGCCACCTCGGCGGCGGCGAGCCGCTCGACGTAGGCGCGACGCTCGGCGTTGCTGCGGCCGAGCTTCATCCCCGTGGTGAGCAGCAGTTCGCCGCCCTCCAGATAGGGCGTGGGATCGGCGAGTTCGCTCGTGTGCACCCACCGCACCTCGCGCTCGAGCCCGCCCTTGCCCGCGAGCACCCGCAGGTCGAGGGCGGGTGCGCGGACCAGGGACGCGAGGGTGGGCGGCATGTCGGCGTTGTCCAGACTGGAGTGGGAGAGGCCTCCAGTGTGACTCAGCGGCTGAGATCGATCAGCACGGGAGGGGTTCGCTCGCCCTTTCGGGTGGTCAGGCTGACGATCGCGTGCCGCGTGGGCAGATCGCCGGCGATCTCGGACGGGGACCAGCGATAGCGCTCGACGGTGCGGGTGGTCACCCGCTCGGACCGGCCGCTGGCCTTCTCGCCGAACAGCGTGCCCAGCACCGAGTAGCGGATCCGCTTGGCCAGGCCGCCTTCGGGCGTGCCCATGGTGATCGACTTCTCCTGCTCCTTGGTCATCCCCCAGTGCTCGGCGAACAGTTCGGCGTCGGCGCGGGACGCGCCCGGTACCACCGCCTTGCAGCCGGCCGCGGCGAACACGGTGTGCCGCAGCGCGGGCGTGAGGTCGTCGAGCGAGCGGACCGACAGGACCAGGCCGGCCCGGCGGTTGCGGGCCCATTGCAGGCCCTTCGCGGCGTACTCGTCCACCAGGCGCCCGGCGTCGTCGGCTACCAGGCACGCGAACACCTTGCGCGGCCCGCGCTCGCGCCGGGGCGTGGCCATCGCCTGGACGAACTGGGACAACACCAGTCGGCCGATCAGCCTGGCCGCCTCGGGGTGCGCGGCCTCGTTCAGCCCGATCCGTACCCGCAGCGGCCGGTCGATGTCGCCGGCTGCGAACCGCTCCCGGTCGGGCCGGAACAGCTCGGCGACACCGGGCCGTTCCAGCACCGCCAGGCGCTGCACCAGCATCCGCGCGTCGTCGTCACCGCGGGCCATCGCGCGCAGCGCCCGTTCGTGCTCGGCGTAGCGGTCGGCGGCCCGCAGCGCGCGCTCCAGCGCGGCGAGCGCGGCCTCGGCGCCGTCCAGCAGGTCGAGCAGCGTGCCGACCTCGGGATAGCGGCCGTGCCCGGCCACGTACGCGCCGAGCACCTGACGCAGCGCGTTGCTCGCGCCCTCGGCGAGCTCGATCGCGTTCGGCGGCAGCGCGGCGGCGGCGAGCCGGTCGGCGGCGTCCTCGGGCGAGGCCGCGCCGCCGTACAGGTCCAGGCCCGAGGGCGAGTCCGGGTCGCCGACGATCACCTCGCGGTCGTAGCCGCCGCGGGGGCGTTCGCACTCGTCGCCCTTGGCGTCGATCACCACCAGCGACGCGGTGCCGGTCAGCGCGCGCAGGCTCATCGCCTCCACGACCGGCTCCAGCAGTCGGCCCGACTCGCCGGCCCCGGCCGCGCCGACCACGAGCATCGAGGCGCCGAGCACGTCCAGGTCCAGCGCGAACGCGGTGTCCCGGTACAGCGCCGGATTCCGCGGGTGGTCGGTGCCCATGCCGACCCGCACCTGTCCGGCCAGCAGATCGTGTTCGGCCCGCCTGGGTCGCACGTCGCGCTGCCCGGAGCCGTGCCGACAGGCCGCGGCGCCGTGGTCGTGGATCTCGTCGGCCACGTCGGCGAGGTATTCGGGGTCGAGCTCACCGGCCCCGATCACCCGGCGCAGGCGCAGGTAGTCCACGTCCCGCAGCCGGCCCGCCGCCACCTCGTGGTCGAGCACATCGGCCGCCTCGTGTTGCCCCGCGTCGCGCAGCTCGGGCCACAACTCGGCGTCCGCGACCGGCGCTTCCTCGTTCGGGTGCGCGGCGTGCACGGCGGGCGTGCGCGCGTACGGCCCGACCACCACCTTCCAGCGCCCGAGCACCGCGGCCGCGTACAGGAAGCCGCCGTTGTAGAGGAGTCGCACCAGCCACTGCCCGTCGTGCAGCAGCCCGCGCGGGAAGATCAGCAACAACAGCGCGACGAACGGCCGCATCAGCACGATCCACGCGACGAAGCCCAGGACCAGGAACAACGCGGCCCGCCGCCACTGTTCGGGGCGCGGGCGCCCGTTCAGCTCGGCGCGCCGGTCCAGCCGCTGCCACCACGGGCGCAGGAACGGCCAGGCGATCTCGTGCCAGCGGCCCAGATAGCCGAAGAGCACGAAGACCAGGACGTAGAGCAGATTGTTGAACAGCAGCGGCCACAGGAAGGTGGGGATGATCTTCCGGACCAGCCACACGTAGGCCATGATCACCCAGTTCAGGCTGAGCACCGCGATCACCAGCCACAACACCGCGCGCCGCACCAGCGCCGCCTCCGGCCGGGTGCGCGCCTCGCGCTCGGCCGCCCGCAGCTTGATCTCCCGCTCGTCCCGGCCGTATCCGTACACGCCCGGGGCCTCGCGGTGGCGCGGACCGCGCAGCCACCCGCGCAGGTCGAAGCCGTCGGGATCCACGTCGCGATCCGCCGCCGCCGGCGCGGGCACCCGCGCCCCGGCGGTCCGCGCACGGCGGGTCGGCGGTGTGCTCCGGCGTGCCGGGTCGACCTCGAAGGCCGCGGCCTCGAAGGCCTCCGCCTCGACAGCCGGCGACGCCGGGGAATCCGGCCGTTCCACGTCCACGTCCAGCCCTCCCGGAACCACGTCCTGAACCGGTACTCAATCTAGGCGCCACACCCGCTGTCGTGATGATCATTCCGGCGCGAGTCCGCGTTGCGTTCCGAAGTTGTTCTGCCCGATCGGCATTTGTCCATCCCGGACACAAGCAACCGGGTGATTAACCGATGCGGCGCATGCGGCGAACGCGACTCGGCGCCTAGCCTGCCGATAGGACCGCGGTGCCACCGTGAACCCCCGCCTCGACCCACAGGAGACCAGCATGGGCGCTTCGCAGCCCGGCGGGCCCTCGCTCCCGCAGGAGCGCCGGCTCGTCACCGCCATCCCCGGCCCGAAGTCGACCGAGCTGATGACGCGCCGCAACCAGGCGGTGGCGCGCGGCGTCAGCACCACCCTGCCGGTCTTCGTGACCCAGGCGGGCGGCGGCGTGGTCGTCGACGTGGACGGCAACTCCCTGATCGACTTCGGCTCCGGCATCGCGGTCACCAGCGTCGGCAACTCGGCCGAGGGTGTGGTGCGTCGCGCGTCCGAGCAGCTCCAGCGCTTCACCCACACGTGCTTCATGGTGACCCCGTACGAGTCGTACGTCGCCGTGGCCGAGCAGCTCAACGAGCTGACCCCGGGCGACCACGACAAGCGCACCGCGTTGTTCAACTCGGGCGCCGAGGCGGTGGAGAACGCGGTCAAGATCGCGCGTGCGCACACCAAGCGCCCCGCGGTGGTCGTGTTCGACCACGGCTACCACGGTCGCACCAACCTGACCATGGCGCTGACCGCGAAGAACATGCCGTACAAGGAGTCGTTCGGCCCGTTCGCCCCCGAGGTCTACCGGGTCCCGGTCGCCTACCCCTACCGCTGGCTGACCGGCGCGGAGAACTGCGCCGAGGAGGCCGCCGCGCAGGCGATCGACGTGATCACCAAGCAGATCGGCGCGCACAACGTCGCCGCCGTGGTGATCGAGCCCATCCTGGGCGAGGGCGGCTTCATCGAGCCGGCCAAGGGCTTCCTGCCCAGGATCGTCGAGTTCTGCAAGGCGAACGGCATCGTGTTCGTGGCGGACGAGATCCAGACCGGCTTCTGTCGTACCGGCCAGTGGTTCGCGTGCGACGACGAGGGCATCGTGCCGGACCTGATCACCACCGCCAAGGGCATCGCCGGCGGCCTCCCGCTGGCCGCCGTGACCGGGCGCGCCGAGATTATGGATTCCGCCCACGCGGGTGGTCTCGGTGGCACGTATGGCGGTAACCCGGTCGCCTGCGCCGCGGCGCTCGGCGCGATCGAGACGATGCGCGGGCTCGACCTCAACGGCGCGGCCCGCCGGATCGGCGAGATCATGCTCGGCCGACTGGGCACGATGGGCGAGAAGTTCGCCGAGATCGGTGAGGTCCGCGGCCGCGGCGCGATGATCGCGATGGAACTGGTCAAGCCCGGCTCCAAGGAGCCGAACGCCGAGCTGGCCGGCGCGGTCGCCAAGGCGTGCCACGCGCAGGGCCTGCTGGTGCTGACCGCCGGCACCTACGGCAACGTACTGCGCTTCCTGCCGCCTCTGGTGATGCCCGAGCACCTGCTCGTCGAGGGCCTGGACGTGCTGGAGGAGGCGTTCGCCGCCTCGGTCTGAGCCGCCCACGACACCACGAAACCGCCGCCCACCGGAACAATCCGGTGGGCGGCGGTTCTTGATGTTCGGCGTCTCGTTCGGCGCCTGCCTCGGCGTCCGGTTTCGGTGCTCGCCTCGGCGTGTTGTCGGGCGCGTTGTTCGAGTGCGTCGTCGAGCGCGGCCACTTCGGCCGGAAATCGACGTTCGAAAGCGGTGCGGGCCGATCAGAGCCGCGGTCGGCGCGGCGCCGGGGCGATCCGCTCAACCATGCTCAGGCCCGGGACGGTGTCCCACCCGCACAGGGCGAGCACGCGCAACATCTGTCGGCTCGCGCCGACCAGGACCATGTGACCACCGCGCCGGGACAACGCCCCGGCCTGGTCGACGAACACCCGCAGGCCCGCGACGTCGATGAAGGCGAGCTTGCTGACGTCCACCCGGACGTCACCGCCGTCACGGGCCGCGGAGGCCAGGACACGGCGCACCACGTCCACATTCGCGAGGTCGATCTCGCCTTCGAGTCGGAGGCCGCGCGGCCGGGGGGGGGGGGGGGGGGGGGGGGGGGGGGGGGGGGGGGGGGAAGGGGGGGGAGGGGGGGGGGGGGGGAGAGACCGGGAGAGGGGCGGGGGTGTTGT